>CAMCPC010000240.1 GCA_945876665.1 uncultured Oscillospiraceae bacterium | reverse complement strand
TGCCGCCCGCCTTTGCCTCATCAAGTGTGTTTCCGTTACTGCCCACCTCAAGTATAAGGCTTCCCTTGGTCATATGCTCGTTAAACCTTTCCGTCCTTAAATTTATCGGGCGCATAAGTCCCGGATACATTATCTCTGCCGCGTTCTGTATTTTCGCCGCAAATTTTAGGTTTTCCCTCCAGTTGTCATGCCACAGTCCCATGCTGTCCGTACCTGCAACTATCATAACCTGTGCTGTCGGCTCACCGTTTTCTTCACATGATACTGTAAGCTTTGAGCCGTCGGGATATACAAAAGCGTCCCTATGCACATCAAGCACAACCTTTATTGACGGATTATTCTTAAGCTGATTTTCTATTGTAGCGAGCGCTCTTGTGTATGAGCCTTGATATGACGGATAATCATGGTAAGTAGTGTCATGGATTGTTTTTATGCCGTTTTCCTCCAGTACCGCGCATATTTCGTTACCGACTGCCGTCACGTTGACCGCATCATCGGTATTACGCTCCGTTTCGCCGTTCATTTCATCACCGTCATAGCATTCAGTTGTATGCGTGTGCATCACAAGCACCAGCGGTTCACTGCTGTCCGCATTTATTGACAGCTCCTCCGCGCACAGCTCATTAACGTCCACGTCATACTCCGTTGCATTATTCAGCTTAAGTCCCACAGATGAGCATATCTGCGCCTTATCGGGAAGCGGCGGCCCGGATACTGCATTTTCATCATCTCCGCTATCATCAAGCTCTGTTTCGCTGATATTATCCTCCGCGCCAAAATCCTCCTCATGGGTTGTCCCGTCAAAAACAGTTGAGTATTCACTTATAATCGTTTCCGGCTCATCTATGTCAAATCCAAGCAGCTTACTGATTAACGATTTTATATCAAAGCTTTTTTCTCTGCTGTCGGGCAGTCCCTCGGCAAGAATTTCTTCATATGCCTTATCCTGCGTCTTAAACACATTTACAGTTCTTTCACTCATCAGCGCAGCAGCGGCACAAGCTGCTGTGCAGACAGATATTGCCGCAAATAAAAGTATTTTTTTCTTTGTAACGACTATTGCCTTGAATTTCATAATTATGTCCCTCTCTATCAGTGCTATATTATAAATACGCGCCGTACTCTTAAATATGTTGAAAAAAATTAAAAAAAATGCTTGCATTTTCTATTTTCTTGTGGTATAATTTTGTAGTTATTACGGATAGTCCTCTGCCTCGGTCGGCACGAATGTCCCAGATTATAAGGAGGAATTAATGATGAACTCACAAGAAATCATTAACGCTTTGACAAAAGACCAAATCAGAACCGATTTACCTGAGCTTGTAGTTGGTAACAACGTAAAGGTTTACCAGAAGATCGTCGAGGGTTCACGTACAAGAACTCAGATGTTCGAAGGTACAATCATCAAGGTACAGGGCGGCGGCATCGCTAAGACTTTCACAGTAAGACGTATTTCTTACGGTGTAGGCGTAGAAAAGACATGGCCTGTAAACTCACCTAACATTGAAAAGATTGAAGTTTCAAGAAAAGGTAAGGTTAGACGTGCCAGACTTTATTACCTGCGTGACAGAGTCGGTAAGGCAGCAAAGGTTAAGGAAAGAATCTAATTTCCTTACACATACGAAAGGGACATGTCATGTGTCCCTTTTTTATCTTTGAAAATTAATATTTTGTTCATTACAAATTAACATATACATAGTATAATTATTACAAAGCTAATTCGGGAGGAGAAAAAAATGAGCGAACACGAAGAAATAAAAGAAGGCATGGACGAAAAGTCCGCAAAAGAAAAGGAATTTAATCTGGCAAAGGAAATCTGGGAATGGGTGTATACATTGGCAATCGCTATTATAATTGCGCTGCTTATCAAGGGATTTATTTTTGACATCGTACGAGTTGACGGTTCAAGTATGTTCCCCACCCTTGTGAACAACGACAGACTTATTGTAACAAAGCTTGGTTATAAACCGGAGCAGGGCGATATAATAATACTTGACAGCGAATATAAAAACCGCGAGGAATACTACGACAAGCTTGCAGCTTCCAAGGATAAGGATGAGCTTACAGCCATTGACAAGCTTTTTGCCCGCGGCAGTATGCCTGACAATCTTAAGAAAAAATATTACGTAAAGAGAATTATCGCAATGCCCGGTCAGACCATTGACCTTGTCGATGGTAAGGTTTACGTTGACGGCACACCGCTTGACGAGCCATATTATGACGGAACAACGGTTTCTATAGACCCGACTGTTGAGTATCCGATTACGGTTGATGACGACTGCGTATTTGTAATGGGTGATAACAGAAATCACAGCAAGGACAGCCGTTCATCAGAGCTTGGTCAGGTTCCGTATGACGCGATTTTAGGTAAATCACAGGTAAGAATATGGCCTCTTACTGATATGGGACTTACAAGATAAAAACACTGATATAAATATTGAGAGGTATATATGCAGAACTTACAATGGTATCCCGGACATATGGCGAAAACCCGCCGTCTTATAGAAGCCAATCTTAAACTGATAGATGTCGTGGTTGAAATACTGGACGCGCGTATCCCCTTTTCGGGCAGAAACCCCAATTTTGACGACATTATCAGAAACAAGCCGAGATTACTTGTACTTAATAAGTCCGATTTGGCGGATAAAAACCGCACAAAGCAATGGATAGACTGGTATGCGGCGCAGGGACTTAAGGTTATTCCGATAAGCTGCAGCACAGGTATGGGAATTAATACTGTTTTAAATGAAGCGCGTGCGCTTATACAGGACAAAATTGACCGCGAAAAGGAAAAAGGCAGAAACAGAACGTTAAAGATAATGATGGTCGGAATACCAAATGTTGGTAAATCAAGTCTTATAAACCGTCTTATCGGAAAAGCAAGTACAAAAACAGGCGACAAACCGGGTGTAACACGCGGCAAGCAGTGGCTTCGGATAAAGGGCGACACAGAGCTTCTTGAC
>CAMCPC010000239.1 GCA_945876665.1 uncultured Oscillospiraceae bacterium | reverse complement strand
TGCGCAGCAGCTATGCAGCAGCAGCGACGGAGTTTTTTTGCTTTTCTGTATTTCTTCGATTGTTTTGTTAAGTATTATCTGATAATTTTCTTTCATCTTTTTTTCTCCATATCAGGTTCACTATAAAAATAGCAGCAAATGCGAACACAACACTAAGCACTGCACCGCCGAGAATATCAGTTGGGAAATGCACATACAGATACAGTCTTGAAAAGGCTATAAGCACCGCAAGAAAAAGAGCGGGCAAACCTATTCTTCGGTCGTAAAAAAGCAGTACCGCCGCCGCTGAAAACGAGGACAGCGCGTGTCCCGACGGAAACGAAAATCTGCCGGACGGCGCGCCTATAAGTAATGACGCTTCATCAAGCAGCGCGCCGGCTGTGTTAAATGGTCTTTCACGAGCCACAATGTTCTTTAACAGCACGGTTGACAAAACCCAACCGAGAACAAGGGCAATAATAACGGCAATGCCGGCTTTTCTTGTTTTGCGGAAAAACAGCAATATAATTGACGTTATAATCCAGATTGCACCGCCGCTGCCCAGAAACGTTATATACGGCATGATGAAGTCAAGAAAACCGCAGCGAATACCTTGTATTGCGTTTAAAATATAAAAATCAATCTGTGTAATCATATTTATAATTTTATCCGTTTCTTATATTCATTATTATTTTAATTTTATCACAGATATTCAAACTTGTAAACCGCTTATTGCAAAAGGGCGAAAAGTGTAGTATAATCATATATTATATAGTTGAAAGGAATTTACTTCAATGAGAAAATTACTTGCGGTATGGCTGGGAAAGGCTCTCACCATAGTCGGAAAAATAATAGGTAAAAAGTCATCTTCATCTCCGGGACATTATGCGCTTAAGGTCTGTCCCGATCTTGTGAAGGATTTGAACAAATGCGTGTCAAAGGGGATAATCGTGACCTGCGGCACGAACGGAAAAACAACTACAAACAACCTTATGGCATCTGCTCTTGAGGCAAAGGGCTACAAGGTTATCTGCAACAAGCTGGGCGCAAATATGCTCAGCGGCATTGCGACGACTGTTTTGCAGGAGATGAATATTTTCGGTAAACTGAAAGCTGACTATGCCTGTCTTGAAATAGACGAGGCGTACACGCCGATAGTGTTTGACTATGTAAAGCCTGACGTTATGGTTATAACAAACCTGTTCCGCGATCAGCTTGACCGTTACGGCGAGATAGATATAACCTCCGACATCATAAAGCGCGCAATAAAGAAGGCGCCGGGTGTAAAGCTTATTTTAAACGGTGACGACCCGCTTTGCGTGCAGTTCGGACGCGAGGAAAATGTACAGGCATATTACTACGGCATTTCCGAAAAGGTGCTGCCGCAGCTTGACGATACAAAGGAGGGGCGCTTCTGTCCTGTGTGCGGCGAGGAACAGCAGTATAATTACTATCATTACAGCCAGCTTGGCGACTTTTACTGCCCGCACTGCGGCTTTAAACGTCCTGAAATTGATTTTGACGTACAGAACGTGTCGCTTGACACCCCGATGAAGTTCACGATAAACGGACAGCCTATGGAGATAAATTACAAGGGATTTTATAATATTTATAACCTTATCGCGGTATACGGAGCGCTTAATGCCATAGGCGAAAGCACTGACGATTTCGCAAGGCTTCTGACAGGCTATAAGCCGCAGATAGGCAGAATGCAGGAATATAAATTCAATAAGCCTGTTATATTGAGCCTCTCAAAGAACCCTGCCGGATTTAATCAGGCGATTGCCACCGTAAACACAGACAAACGCAAAAAGGACGTTATTATTGCCATAAATGACAAGGCGAATGACGGACGCGACGTGTCATGGCTGTGGGACGTGGATTTTGACAAGATTGCAGATGAAAATCTGAATACCCTTACCACAACGGGCATACGCGTGTACGATATAAGTCTGCGTTTCAAGTACGCTGACATTAACGTGGATAATATGACGCATGATATGGCGGAGGCGGTCACGAACTGCCTTGCAACCGACAGCGAGGTTGTGTATGTGCTTGTTAATTATACGGCGCTGTATTCAACGGAAGCGGTACTCAAAAAATTGGGAGGTGAAGCGTGATGAAAATTAAAATTCTTCATCTTTATCCCGATTTGCTGAACCTTTACGGCGACAAGGGGAATATTGAGTGTATGAGAAAACGTCTTATGTGGCGCGGAATTGACGCGGAGGTTGTGACGTATACCTGTGACGATACGGGCTTTGATTTGTCCGATGTGGATATTGTGTTCATAGGCGGCGGCTCCGACAGGGAACAGAAAATTGTATGTCACAGACTTCTTGAGCATAAGGACGCATTGAAAGCGTACGTGGAGGATAACGGCGCGCTTGTTGCGGTGTGCGGCGGCTATCAGCTTCTTGGCAAGTATTACAAGCTTGAGGACGAAACGATTGAGGGACTTGATATACTTGACATATATACCGAACAGGGCAAAAAGCGGCTTATCGGCAATATCGTGCTTGAAGCAGGTTTTATGGACGAGAAGATTGTCGGCTTTGAAAACCACGGCGGCAGAACATATATAGGCAATCACACACCGCTTGGCAAGGTGGTTTATGGCTATGGAAACGACGAAAAAGCAGGCGTTGAGGGTGTTGTGTATAAGAATGTTGTCGCAACGTACCTGCACGGGCCGCTTTTGCCGAAAAATCCGGGACTGTGCGATTATATACTCACCAATGCGATTAAACGCAGAAATCCTGATTTTGACGGACTTGCTCCGCTTGATGACTCACTTGAGCAGACGGCTAACCAATATATAGTAAACCGCTTTAAAAAGTAAACATTTTTTAAACAATAGTGTCTGTGTATTGACTTTTGTCCGGCGCACTAATAAAATGAAATTGCAGGGCTGTTTGAAACAGCCTTGTTTTATGGAATGAGATGAGGTAAATTATTGTTTATCTTAATGATACTTTTGACTGGGCAAAAGTATCCAAAACCC
>CAMCPC010000238.1 GCA_945876665.1 uncultured Oscillospiraceae bacterium | reverse complement strand
TCTGCTTCATGGTGTCATACATATCGTCAAGCAATATATGAAGCTTATTATCAAAATTCTTTACTTCCTTGCATTTCTTATAAAGAATTTCATCGCCCTTTTTTCTTATCTCTCTGATTGCCATTCCTCTTTACCTCTCTACACTAATATATCATACCCGGTGATTTGTCTATTACAACAGAAACAGACGCGTAATTTTTATTCTTTCTGCATTCCGTTTCCGCTTTCATAAGCATTTCACCGAGTTTATCATCATCTTCACATTTAAAAATAATCTGCCAGCGGTATTTGTTCTTTATTTTGGAAATATAAGACGGAATCGGTCCTAAAACCTGTATTTTCTGATTCAATTCCTTTATATCTCCGACTGCCTTTACAAAATACTTTGCCGCCTGCGTAACAAGTCCCTCTGACGAGCCTTGAAACTGCACACTTATCATTTTGCAGAACGGCGGATACCACATGAGCTTGCGTTCCGCGATTTCGCTGTTGTAAAACGACACATAATCATGAGTTTTCACAAGGCTTACCGCCTCATGCTCTGGAGTGTACGTCTGTATTACTGCGCGTCCCTCCTTGCTGCCGCGTCCCGCGCGGCCCGAAACCTGTTCAAGCATTGCAAATGTCCTCTCACCGCTGCGGAAGTCATTTATATGCAGCATGGTATCTGCCGTTATAACCCCCACAAGCGTCACGTTTTCAAAGTCAAGTCCCTTTGCAACCATCTGTGTGCCTATAAGAATATCAATTTTATCCTTTTCAAACTTACGCAGTATCTTTTCATGGGACTGCTTTTTGCCCGTTGTGTCCATATCCATGCGGATTGTTGTCGCATTGGGGAAAAGTCGGTTTATTTCCTCCTCCACCTTTTGCGTACCGCCGCCGAAATAGCGTATATATTTACTTCCGCACTCGGGACATACTATATAATTCGGTCTTGCATAGCCGCAGTAATGGCACTTTAAGACATTGTCGAATTTATGGTATGTAAGCGAAATATTGCAGTTGGGACACTGCGGCACATATCCGCAGGTACGGCACGACACAAAAGTGGAAAATCCGCGTCTATTCAGGAACAGAATTGTCTGCTCCCCTCTTTTGAGATTTTCCGATATTTCCTTATACAATCTGCCCGACAGCATACTCTTATTTCCGCGCGACAGCTCGCTGCGCATATCCGCTACATAAATATCGGGCATTTTATTATTGTTATATCTTGTGTTCATTTCAAGGAGCGTGTATTCGCCTGTCGTTGCCTTATAATAGCTTTCCACGCTCGGCGTCGCAGACGCAAGCACTACAGCCGCGCCCGACTGCTTTGCGCGGAAAATAGCCGTTTCACGGGCATGATACCGCGGCGACATATCGGACTTATAGGTATCCGAATGCTCCTCGTCCATAATTATTATTCCTATGTTTTTAAGCGGCGCAAACACGGCGCTTCTCGCGCCTATGACTATATCAGCCTCGCCGTCCTTTATTCTTTTCCACTGGTCGTGGCGCTCGCCAAGCGACAAGCCGCTGTGGAATATGGCTATCCTGCTTCCGAAACGCGACATGAATCTTGACACCATCTGCGGTGTCAACGAAATTTCGGGAACAAGCATAATTGCGCTTTTTCCCATATCAACAGCATATTCAATCGCCTGCATGAATACCTCTGTTTTTCCGCTTCCCGTCACGCCGTGGAGCAGATACGTTTTACTGTCACCGCTCTCTATTGAGTGGGTGATTGCGTTTATTGCCCTTGCCTGTTCGGGTGTGGGCGTCATTTTTTCTGTTTTCTTGAATACGCGGCTTCTGTACGGGTCACGCTCCACAGTCTTATCAAAAACCTCCGCCATACCCTTATTAACAAGGGCAGTTATGGCATTATATGAGCCGTTTGTGAATTTCTGCAAATCGGCGGTGGAAATAATGTCGTTTGACGCAAGAATGTCAAGCATTTTCGACTGCACAGGCGCTTTTATCCGCAGAGCCGCTGCAGTTTCTATTGCTTCATCACTGCTTACAGTAAGCCTTATACATCTTACCTTTTTATCCTGCACATTTACAGACTGGCGGTATTCCTTTCGCAGAACACCCTCCTTAATCATGGCGCGCACCTGATTCTGTATATCCCTGCCGCACCTTTCCTTTAAAGCGTCATACTCCATACCGCCGCCGTTTTCCTCAAGAATTTTGATAATATTTTGGCGGATTTCCGATTTTTCCTCAGATTTTTCCTCAAGAATTATCCATTCCTTACTTTTTACAGCCGTTCCCGCCGGAACTATGGTATGAATTATGTCAAGGTACGACGTGAGATATTTTTTATGCATCCATTCTATAACGGCAAGCATGTCCTCATCAAAGCCCGATGTATCGTTCGCAAGTTTTATTATGGACTTAAGCTTTTTGCCTCTGCTCTTTTCGGCAAATCCAACACAAAATCCCTCTACCTCTCTGTTTCCCGCGGAGAACGGTACAAGAACCCTGCTGCCGATTTCAAGCCTATCCTCCAATTCCTCCGGAATCAGATAATCAAATATGCGGTCGACATTTTTAGACCTGTGGTCCACAATAATCTTTGCAATCATACTTTCTTCACCTTAATTATTCAGCGTCTTCCTCTTCTATGACAGCTTCTTCTGTCTGATTGTCGCTTTCAGTCTCGTTAGCGCTCATAGAAAGTATAGCTGCAGCCTTTTCATCCTCCCACGCCTTTGCGCGTTCAATAGCCTCTGAGCGAACATAACCTACCTTGCCTGTTACTATTTCGTCTGCTGCAACAGAAACCGGCTTTTCATCTCCGAATGCCTCGTTATCCTCCATACGTGCTTCGCCAATCATTCTTGCGCGCTTTGCAGCCATTGTAACAAGCGTATAACGGCTGTCCACACATTTTGAAAGTTCTGAAATTCCAGGTTTGATCATCATAATAACATTCCTCCAACAATTAATATTTTTCAACTAATAATTTATCAACAAGGTCACGCTTTATGACCTTATCACGCATTG
>CAMCPC010000237.1 GCA_945876665.1 uncultured Oscillospiraceae bacterium | reverse complement strand
TTGAGTTTGCAAGAATGAATCTTAACTATACGCTGACAAGTAAAAGACGCTGCTTAAGACTTGTGCGCGACAATATCGTATCAGGCTGGGACGATCCGAGAATGTCCACAATCTGCGGTATGCGCAGACGCGGCTACACGCCCGAGGCGATACGTGATTTCTGCGACAGAATAGGTATTGCAAAGGCAAACAGCGTTATTGATTTTGCGTTGCTTGAGGCTTGTATCAGAGAAGATTTGAACAGGAGAGCGCCAAGAGCAATGGCGGTTTTAAGACCGATTAAGCTTATAATTGACAACTATCCCGAGGGACAGGTTGAGCAGATTGAGGTTGAGGTAAATCCCGAAAATCCCGAAATGGGCAAGCGCACTGTTGAATTTTCGCGTGAGCTGTACATTGAGGAGGACGACTTCATGGAGGATGCGCCGAAAAAGTATTTCAGACTTTCTCCGGGACGCGAGGTGCGCTTAAAGGGTGCGTACTATGTAACCTGCACAGGCTGCGATAAGGACGAAAACGGCAACGTGGTAGCTGTACACTGCACATATGATCCCGAAACGCGCGGCGGTGACGCGCCTGACGGTCGTAAGGTAAAGGGTACAATCCACTTTGTAAGTGCAGCGCACGCGATTGACGCAGAGGTGCGTCTGTATGACAGACTGTTCAATGTTGAAAATCCGTCAGACGAAACAGGTGTAAATGATTTTACGGATAATCTGAACAAGGAGTCAATGGTTGTACTTAAAAATGCAAAGCTTGAAAGCAACCTTACAAATTTAAAGGTCGGGGACAAGTTCCAGTTCTTAAGATTGGGTTATTTCTGTGTTGACCCCGATTCAACGCCGGAAATGCCTGTGTTCAACAGAACAGTGGCTTTGAAAGACAGTTGGAAGAAAATAAACAAATAAGAGCCGGCTGGTTAAAATCGCCCAGCTCACCACTTTTTGCCGAGGGCAGTACACTTGTACGGCACCTTCGTCTGCAAAGCGGCAATCTGAACGATTTTTCCTCAGCCTTAATGGAAGGAGTAATTTTTTCTTATGGAAGAATATACAAAATACATGGCGGACAGAGTAAAACCCATGAAAGGCTCTGCAATTCGTGAAATGTTCAAGCGCATGGCTGATCCGGAGATTATTTCACTTGCCGGCGGAAACCCCGCGGCAGAGCTGTTTCCGGGGGACGAATTATCAAAGATTGCGGGAAAAATCCTTATGACAAACCCCACTCTTGCGCTCCAGTACGGCACAACGGACGGTTATCCGAAGATGAAGGAATGTGCCAAAAAGAGAGCCGCCAAGGTTAATTCGGTAGGTGAAAATGACGAAATCCTTATTATGACCGGCGCAAATCAGGGTATAGACCGCAAAGGCAATTCTTAATAAGGGTGATAAGATTATCGTTGAAAGCCCAAGCTTTATCGGAAGCCTTAACGCGTTCCGTGCCTATGAGGCGGAGCTTGTGGGAGTAACCGTTGAGGATGACGGCATGAACATGGACGAATTGGAAGAAGTACTGAAAAATAACGATGGTGTAAAGATGATTTATACTATCCCGACATTCCAAAATCCTACAGGCACAACAATGCCCCTTGAAAAGAGAAAGCGCCTTATTGAGCTTGCAAATAAGTATGACGTGCTTATCCTTGAGGATAACCCCTACGGTGATTTGCGTTTCTCCGGCGAGGATGTTCCTACAGTCAAGTCCCTTGACACAGAGGGCAGAGTGATTTATGCCGGCTCGTTCTCAAAGATTTTGTCACCGGGTATGCGTCTTGGATATATTGTTGCGCCTGCGCCGCTTGCGGAAAAGATTGAAATGCTCAAGCAGGTAAACGACGTGCATACGCCTATGCTTACACAGCTTATGTGTGTGGAATTTATGAAGAAGTATGATATTGATAAGTACATAGCAAAGAACTGTGACCTTTACGGCAAAAAGTGCGCAAAGATGGTTGAGGCAATGGAAAAGTATTTCCCACAGGGCAAGGTAAAGTGGGTTGTTCCCGAGGGCGGTATATTCCTTTGGTGCGAATGCCCGACTATAACCGATATTGCACCGATTGTTGACAAGTGTCTTGAAAAGAAGGTCGCAATCGTGCCCGGCTCAAATTTTGCAACCGATATATACGCGCCGTCAAATATGTTCAGACTGAACTATTCATCGGCAACGCTCGAAAATATTGAAGAAGGCGTAAGACGGATTGGTGAAGTGTTAAATGAGATGCTATAATACTGAAAGGAACAAACTATAATGGACGATAAGAAAATCATATTTTCCGGCGTACAGCCGTCGGGAAATTTAACGCTTGGGAATTACCTCGGAGCGATAAAGAACTGGGTAAATTTGCAGGACGATTATAACTGTATTTACGCAATGATGGACTTGCACACGATTACGGTGCGTCAGACTCCGGCAGATGTGCGCCGCAGAACTCTTGAGGTGCTTGCGCTCTACATTGCGTGTGGAATTGACCCTGAAAAGTCAATATTGTTTATACAGTCTCAGAATCCGGCTCATGCGGAGCTTAGCTGGGTACTTAACTGTTACACGTACATGGGTGAGCTGCAGAGAATGACGCAGTTCAAGGATAAGTCGACGCGCCACGCCGACAACATTAACGCAGGTCTGTTTACATACCCTGTGCTTATGGCATCTGATATTCTGCTGTATCAGACGGATTACGTACCTGTCGGCAAGGATCAGATGCAGCATATTGAAATCTGCCGCGACATCGCGCAGAGATTTAACGCGATTTACGGCGATGTATTCAAAATCCCCGAGGGTATGCTTTCAAAGTCGGGCGCAAAGATAATGAGCTTGCAGGAGCCGGAAAAGAAGATGTCAAAGTCAGATCCCAACCCAAAGGGATATATATCAATGATGGACGACATGAACGTTATCGCGAAGAAGATAAAAAGCGCCGTAACAGACAGCGAGGGTGTTATCGAGTACCGCGAAAACGACCCGACAAAGGCGGGTATCAATAACCTTTTAAGCATCATGTCAG
>CAMCPC010000236.1 GCA_945876665.1 uncultured Oscillospiraceae bacterium | reverse complement strand
TGCCGGAATTAGTGTACTCAGTAATTGAGATTATAATATTTTCGCCGTCGTATGTTGCTACAGCGTTACAATTGTCACTGTATATTTTTATTTCGTAGCCGTTGTTTTCAACGAATTTTTCAGTGAATCTGTTATTTCGACTTTGAATGCAACGGCACTGCCGTATTTTTCAACCCAATCACTTCCGCTGACAAATTCAGCGTTTGCGAATATCGGCATAATTGATGTGATGCTTATAACTGCTGCTGTAAGTGTCAGCAGTATTCTTTTAATAAATCGTTTCATAATTATCCTTCCTTTCATGTTTTAAATTTATATTGATTTATTATTTGTTTTAATGTAAGTTTCAAGTTTCTTTGTCTTAAATAAAGAAATATGTTATTTACATTTTTATTCAGAATTGCACCCGTGAGATACTTTAATGTTTTTCGCTCATTTATAATTCTATAGAGACTCGATTAGAGATATAATTTTTTGTTTTAGCCCAATATCTGTATCTGCTCACATTTTACCACTGGGATATGATATTACACCGTTAATGATTTCAAGGATTGAAAAAAATTAACGTCACGTTTGCGATGCCGAACTTCAAATATTTTCAAAAGTTCTTGGCGTTTCTATGGAGTGGTTATGCGGTGATGGTAATGATTTAGATATGACGCAATAGCGACAGTGTAGAGAGCCGTGCCTCGGTATGATACGCGGCTCTTGAATCTTCTTTCTGTATTATTCCATAAAAGCTGCTTGGCTGTGTTCATCAGTGTCAAGAGTATTAAAATCAATGGTAAAGCTGTCGGCGTTAGGGTTGTCATATAGCAAGCTGTCAATCGAATTGTTTAGCTGTGCTTTCAGCCATCTCGCGCCAAGTCCCTTTTTTGCAGCTTTATACGCAAGGTCTAAAATCACACTATAATCTGCTGTGATGTTGCGTTGGAATTGCTGCTCAAGCTTTTTTACTTCCTGCTGTCCGATATTCGTTAAGTCTTCAATGCTCAACGGACTCATACAAGTTATCCTTGTAATGCGTCCTGCGAGTTCTCGTCGCATACCAAAGTCAATAAGGTCTTCAATGGTTATTTCAGAGTTACCATAGTTACAGTCATGGTGTGGTTGCCCGCCAAAACCGATTGTGCCGATTGAAGTACTATTGCGTTTTTTCTTATCTATTATGTTTTGGAACGCGCCAAGCAACACAATCGAAATTCCAGAGCTGTCCGCAGAGAATCCGTCTTCGCCGGCAAAAACTAATATGTCGCCATTAAATAACCGAAGAAGCTGATTCTGCACCATGTCTGAATAATTAGTGCCATGACTGCTATACTGCGGTTCTAACAACTTATCAAATTCGTCTAAGACAAGAATTATACGCGACCTGCATTCCGGCGGTATGTCCTTGAATATCGTCGAAATTTTTGTGCTGTCCTTATACCCCTCAGCAGTAAGCATACTTGCGTCATATATTAAAATTCTTTCTGCGCCCATCTCGGCCTGAAGTACATTCCATACGTGGGATTTACCACACCCCGATGGACCGATGTAGAGATTAACCGAGCGGCGTTTTCTGATGTGATTGTACAGGATTAGCGATGCAGTTTTGATTGCGTTGTCTTGTCCGACAATATCGCCTTTTATGCGCAAACACTCTGCAAACTTTTTAGGGGTTAGGTCAATATAACACCGCCACATATCTCCGATGTCAAATTCTTCATTCATAAGCATTCACATCCTTTGTAATTTAGCACTGATACCCATACAACATTTCTTCAATCTCCTCCGGCATGTAGCCATCATTCAGAAGTGTATCTATATCGTCCTCGTCATAGCCAAAATATGGTGCCACGCTTTTGAGTTCTTCCTCATAAGCGTCACCAATATAATCGGCATAGCGAAAGCCTCGTCTCCAATCCAAGCCGTATGAAGACGTGACATCATACTTAAACTTTTCACGCTCAATTTCACCCTCAGCGGTAATTTCAAGTATTTCGCCGTCGTCAATGCTGATTTCCTCATATTTGCCCGCTTGAAGTTCGCGAAACAACTCTGTGTCAACAAGTGCTTTCCACAAAATCGAAAGCGTCGAAGCATAGACATAAACCGACTTTGATGGGAAATTGAACAGCGTTATAGGACTGTCACCCTTGACAAGATACAGATTATCGCAGTCATCTAAAATGCTGAAGCTAAAACTGCCCTCAACATTTTCAGCCATATACCGAATGCTGTCAAAATCAAAATTCTTTTTACTTTCAATTAGCTGTACGCCTATATAGCTGTCGGTTTCTATTTTTGTTTTGGGTAGCTTCAGCTGTCTGCGCAATGTCCTGTCATTGCATAAAATTCCATTGTGAGCCAGCGCAAATGTGGTTTTGCCGCACTTACCGCGAAACGGATGGTTATTGTCATTAAACTTTAGTGTCCCTTGAGTCGCGTTACGGGTATGTCCCATTACTGCGGAGGTGTTTTTGGGAATATTAAAATTGATTATGTACGCGCTCTTACTGCGCTTGAATATGTTTAGCTTACCGTGATAGTTGTAAGCAATTCCTGTCGCGTCTGTGCCGCGCACTGCGCTTTCTACGGCAAGCGCCTCGGTTATCCCTGCAATGTCTTTAATATCATTGCCATACGATAAAACACCATATAGTCCGCACATTTACACCACCTCCAACCCACGTATTTTAAGGTATTCCATAAGCTCAGGCATATCCTTTACCGAAGAGGCAAAATCGTTCCAAGTCATCGTCTGGAACTGCTCGTCCGAAAGCTCTATTGCGTTGTGACAAAGCTTGTCTACAAACTGCAAAGTTGCGACAAAGGTTTCATAACGAAGTGTGCCGCGGAATATCCTCAGCTCAATCGTGAACTGGTTCGCAAGATTAACTGCTGTGTAGCGTCCAAGGCAGGAATCCTTTGCACCCTTTAGCGACTCTTTCGGATTGACTGTTGAACAGCCATATCGCGCAGCCCAACGGTTTGCCTGTCCCTCTGTACGCCGTGAAAAGCGCAATATCTGATCC
>CAMCPC010000235.1 GCA_945876665.1 uncultured Oscillospiraceae bacterium | reverse complement strand
ACTCCCTCACACTCCCCTGACCATCCCCGCCCGATCTGGATCACACATCCTAGAAGTCCTGCTTGGTTACAGAACCGGTCTTACTCCAATCTTCGTAATAGCTGTCGGCGAAGTCATCCTTAAGACTTCCGTCCTTGTTATATATGGTCTTGTCATTGTTGTATACAAGTCTGTATGCATTTACATTACCTTCGTTATCAAGGCTGTACTGCAATGCGTCTCCAGGTTTCAGATTTTCATAACCTGTATCAAAATCCTCATTACCGGAATAGTTCATCCAGCCGTCCTCATATGTCACAGATGATGTATCCTCTGTGAACACAAGTGTTACTTCCTCGCCGTTCTCGTAGCCGTCAATCTTATATACAATGTTGTCATCCTTGTCAACATCTGTTGAGCTTTCCTTTACGAAGAACAGGTCATTGCCCATGCTGACTGAATCCGAGAAGTCCTCTACTATCAGCACAACTCCGGCTCTTCCCTGTCTGTCAACATCATAACAGGTTACGTCAGCGTATGTTCTGTTTGTCAGGTCAGATACGTTCAGTATTCTGTAATCTGATGGCTTATCTCTGTCAAAACGCGGCATTGAGAATATCAGCGTATCCTCGGTGATGAATGACATTCCCATAATACCGTCTGTGTATCTTACAGAACTCTTGTTCCAGTTCTTTATAAACTGTGTTTCGTTGACATAGTCAAGCTTTGTGCTTGCGTCAAACGGGCGGTTTATCTGCGTAACCTTGCCGTCTTTATTCGTCTTGTATGTGATAACTTCTGATTTAAGCACGTAATTCGGAATTTCGTCAAATTCTCTCTTTGTTGTGTTAATCTTTATATTTGACGCACATTCATATGTTATTATTTCACCTTTGCTTGTATAAAGCTCAACATATGCCTTGTCAGGTCCCGGCTCGCTGTAAACATCAAGGACGTAAGCGTAATCAATACCCTCGCCTTTCTTTGCTTCTGAAAGGCCCAGGAATTTGCCGTCTGTTGTAATAGCGAATGTGCCGCTTGTGCCTGATGTATATTCCTTTGCGCAGTATGCTGAAATCGGATACTTTGTACCGTCAATGCCGATTTCATCAGATGAAACAGATGTTATTTTACCTGTTACAGTTTCTCTTGAAACATAAAGCACAGCGTCTTCTCCGTCCATGCTCATCTCCATTGTAATAGCGTCGTCAGGCTGTATATCCGAGAACTGGATTTCCTTGCCGTCAAGGTAAACCTTTGATTCCACATAAGCCTTGGCTGTCTTATCATATGCGGCAAGCGTTATAGTATCCGGCAGATACGGTACCGCATCTTCAGCCGGTGATCCGTTCTTCAGATACAGTCTGCCGCCCTTACTGTCCACACGTTCAACAAGCAAATGTTTATACTCTTTTACAACTATGACATTTGCCTTTGAAGATGAATCATTTGAAATAAATGTTACCTCACCCTCGGATATATTGTTCAGCACGTCCTCAAGCTTGTCATAATTTGAATAGTATAATCCGTTATATATAACTGTTGCAGACTCAGATACCTTTAACGTTTTCTTCGATTTCTCTACATAATAGGTAACCTTGTTGTCCTGCATGTCAATATCGTCAGCAGCAATTACCGTTACTTTATTGGCGTTCTGCTTTTCAGCGAAAGCAACAATCTTTTTTTCACCGTCATTAGCCTTGCTGTAATATGCTTTCACGCTATAACCGACATAATCCTTAATGCTTGAATTGCCCGCATCAAAAATTTCGCCGTTGATTTCAACGCAATTTTCAGAAAGCTCCTTATCGCCGAGATATGTCTTTTCATAGCCTGTTACAACGCCTGTAATTTCGTATACATTGCGTGTTTTTTCCAGAAGCGTCTTGTCGCTTTTCTTGTACTCGTTAAGGTTATGCTCCATCGGATAAACAAACAGTGCGTTATACAGCAGCATTGCCGTATCAGCCTTTGTAAGAACGGAATTTGTCATCTTTCCTACATTCTTGTTAAGCTCACATTGCGTCGCTGTCTTGATATATCCTCCCGGAAATCCTCCGTTGACAGATGCAGTTGTTTCATAGCCCAAGCAGTTCAGCAATATTCTGATTGCTTCCACATATGTTATCTCGTCATTCGGATTGAATTCACGTCCTGTTTTCGGGATTGCGCCCGAGGAGGCAAGCAATTCTACCGCAGCACCCTCCAGTGTAGTTGTATCGACATCGTCAAAATATCCCTTTGCAGATGATGATGCTGTCACGTCATAGCCTATAAGTCTTGCTGCGTACAACGCAAATTCTCCTCTTTTTACAAGCGTCGCGCTTCCAAATTCGGTTTCGCTGACAGGACTCATAATTTCAAGTCCTGTCACAAGTTCTGTAGCTATGGTTTTCTTTCCTGCTTCCACGTCCTCATAAGCCAGAGCGCTGACTGCGCTTAATGACATACATAGAACAAGGATAGCAGCTAATATTCTTTTCATCATATTTAAATCCTCCCCTATTCTGCTTGTTTATCCCACTGTATTCTTAAGGTCTCATACAGCATTCTTGCTGCTGACGCGCGGTTCGCGGTACCCTGAGGGTCAAAGCAGTCTTCGCCCACGCCGTTTATTATTCCGCCTTTATATAGCTCTATGACTGCGTCTGCTGCATATTCCGAGATTTGGTCTGAATCTGCAAAGCCCTCATATTCTCTCACCTCAGGCACACTCATGCCGAGCTGGTTCATTAATCTCACAATCATAGCCGCCATATCCTGACGCGAAACATTGTCGTTTGCTCCGAAGATATTATCGCTGTATCCGCTTACAACGCCCATAGAGTATGCCATAGCCACTGCCGGATAATACCATGCGCCGTCGGGCACATCGTCAAAATTGCATACTGCGTCATTACCGATAAGTTCAAAGCCTCTCATGAGCAGCGTAATAAATTCCGCTCTTGTAATCTCTTTCTCGGGTGCGAACAGATCATCTGTGATGCCATATGCAATTCCCCTGTTGTACAATTCATTCACAGCTTCCTCTGCCCATTCATAGCCTGCCATATCACGGAATACAGATTTA
>CAMCPC010000234.1 GCA_945876665.1 uncultured Oscillospiraceae bacterium | reverse complement strand
GCAGCCGTGTGAAATGTTCACGCCGACACGTCCGTCATACTCTGTTCCGTCATAATAAAGCAATGTTGAGTGAAGTGCGTATCCGTTATGGAAACGAAGTACAGGTCCTACGTAATATCCCGAGTAATTCCATTGTGTTCTTTCTATGTATTCAAACTGACCTGTTATAGTCGGAGTGTTCCATGCGCCAAGCGCACAGGGGAATTCCTTGAGCAAGGTCCAGTTATATTGCTGACCCTCATACACTCTTACAGTGTATTCATGCTTCGAAACCCATACAAGGTAGTTGGTTTTACTGCCGATACCGTCTCTGTTTACAGGTGTCTGATTGCGGAATTCCTGTATGATAGGTGATTCGCCTATCAGAATGTCCATGTAAGTGCCGTAATCAGCTACTTCCACATTTGAGTCAAATGCCTCTGCGAGTGTTCTTACAGGAACAAAAAGCGAGCCTTCAATGTAAACCGTTTCGTGAGGTGAGTTGACACCTTCTCCGAAAACAGTCATATATATATCGTTTGCGTAGAATACTACAGTGCTTGTGCCTGCGGAACACGCGACACTGTCTTCCTCCTGATTGTAGGTGACCTTCAATCCCATTGCTTCGCCTATGGCGCGTACAGGCATCATTGAGATGCCGTCAACTATTCTTGCATGAGGTTCGAGGTCCGTAAGCCATTTTCCGCCGGCATACATACGAAGCTCCTTTTCGTAATGCGGATTTCCCGCAAGAACAGCACCGTTGCACTGGGTATACTTACCCTCATCGTTGAGATAGCCATAGGTCTGTACCTCAAGCGTTCCGCCGGGTTCAACCAAGTCGTCATAATATCTCAGTGAACGAAGACCGGATACAAGCTTTACCTTGAATTTTTCACCCATTCTGTATTGAGGCACAGTGAAAACCATGCTTACAGACGGAGTATCCCAGCCGACATATCGAAGTTGCGAACCGAGAAGTTCATCCTTGTCGTTGTAAAGCTCCACAACTGCGTTGTTTGAAATTATGTATTTGTGAGGTTCGACATCGATGGTAAGATTAAATTCCGTTGATAATTCCTGCGGTGGCGCTGATGGCGTCGGTGAGGGTGTTTGTGTTGATACCGGTTTGCTGCCGTCATTGTCATCATCTGCGGCATTGGGTGTTTGTGTTGCGTCAGGTGATGCGGAAGGCAATGCGGTTTCTGACGGCGCTGCGGTAACGGCAGGCACAGGCTCCGCTGTGGGAGTGGGTGTCGGCGTTGCTGCAAATGCGCTCATTCCACTTATGAGTATTGAAACCGCAAGTAATACGACAGATAGTTTTTTCATAAATAGTCCCCCTTGTTGTAGTGATGAAATAATCATATCATATTGTGATATTAAAGTCAATAAATCAATTTGACTATAGCGGATTTTTGT
Source organism: uncultured Oscillospiraceae bacterium (assembly GCA_945876665.1). Lineage (GTDB taxonomy): Bacteria > Bacillota > Clostridia > UBA1381 > UBA1381 > Hominilimicola. The sequence continues at coordinate 1,650 of CAMCPC010000234.1, read as the reverse complement.
TATATAATTTCATATGAGGTGACATGTATATGAAATTCGGAATAATTGCGTTTTTATCAACGGTTATCGGAGCGATAGTAGGGGTGGGCGGAGGATTGGTGATACGTCCTATGCTCGGATTTTTTGACGTGGCAAAGGGACTTGCGTCATTTTCGTCAGCGGCTTGCGTTTTCTGTATGGGTATAGTAAGCCTCATAACATCGGTAAAAAAAGGCGCGAAAATACAGATTAAGGAAACAGTAATGCTCGCTATGGGAAGCATATGCGGAGCGTTTATCGGCGGAGCGTGTATAAAGCTTGTCAGCGGTGAGTTTATAAAAATAGGGTACATATTTGCAATGATATTTGTGCTTGTTTGTATGGCGGCACGAAAGCATATGCCCCGTATAAAATTAAAAAATCCTCTGCTGCAATTCCTTGCCGGAACAGTAACAGGAGGATTATCGGGATTTTTCGGTATAGGCGGCGGACCATTCCAGATGACGGCGCTGCTTTTGCTGTTTGACCTTGAGCCGAAGGAGGCGGCTGTGCAGAGCATATTCATAACTCTGCTTACAACCACAAGCTCGCTTATCCAATATGCCGTGAATGGCTATTGGGATTTTTCACTTGCCGTTTATATGATGCCGATGGCTGTGCTCGGCGGCTTTATAGGCGGACTGCTGAACAGGAAATTTGACAATAAATATGTGTCGGTGTTGTTTAACTCCACTGTTGTTTTCATAATACTGATGCAGATATATTCTGTATTTATACGGTGATTATTCACGTATAAAAAGACGCTCAATACCGGTGCATTTGCCGCTTTCTTCGTTAATGTCGAATATACATCCGCAGAATTGTCCCTTACCGCCCGCGATTTCAAATTTTTGCGGCATACCTGTGCGGAATCGGTTTATAATTGGTGTACATTCTCTGCCAAGTATGGAAATCTGCGGACCTGTCATACCGAGGTCGGTAATATTTCCCGTACCCTTGGGGAGTATCGTTTCATCGGAGGTCTGAACGTGGGTGTGAGTTCCGAATACTGCGGATACCTTTCCATCAAGGAAAAATGCCATTGCAAGCTTTTCGCTTGTGGCTTCGGCATGGAAATCTACCAATATAATGTTGGTGGATTTTTTTATTTTCTCAATTTCACGCTCCGCGCGGTCGAAAGGTGAGTCAGACGGCTCAAGGTATGTTCTGCCGATAAGATTTATAACGCCGACCTTTGCACCGCTTCTTAGAGGATACACAATGCTTCCTTCGCCGGGACAGCCACTGCTGTAATTTGCAGGGCGAATAACGTTTCCTTCCTTGCGCATGATGTCGGCAACTTCCTTGCAGTCCCATGTGTGGTTGCCCATTGTGACAATGTCAACTCCTGCGCGCATAAGCTCGTCATAGGCGTTGCGTGCCAGACCTCTGCCGTGAGTGGCGTTTTCGCCGTTGGCGATTACCAAATCTATATTTTTCTGATATTTCAGCTCATCAACATACTTAAACAGCATATCGCGTCCGACACGGCTCACAACATCGCCGATACATAAGATTTTCATAGGAATATATATATCCTTTCTGTTATATTTAAGATAAATTATTGTTTATTTTATTGATACTTTTGGACGGGCAAAAGTATCCAAAACCCGTTGGAGAGCCGCTCAGCGC
>CAMCPC010000233.1 GCA_945876665.1 uncultured Oscillospiraceae bacterium | reverse complement strand
AACACCATAATTCACAACAATTCAATTACAAAAATTACACACGTGTATCGATTTACATAATTCACATTACAGAAATATTACAACAGCATTAATATCCACGTTATCCACGCGGTTATCCACACTTTTTCTCATGCAGAATTTCCCAAAAGCCTGTCCGTTTTCCGTTTTATCCACGTTTTATTCACAAAACGTGGATAACTTTATAAACACGCACCGGTTTACATAACCTTTTATGTCCCCAACAAAATCCGCATATTTTTTTCTAAATTCCTTGACAAATACCGCCACTTTTTATAAACTATATGTATATGTAATTATTGATTATTGAAAGGATGAATAACGTGAAAAATTCAGACAAGACAATGGACAAAATAGTGGCGCTGTGCAAGGGCAGAGGCTACGTATACCCCGGCAGTGAGATTTACGGCGGACTTGCCAACACATGGGACTATGGCCCACTCGGCGTTGAGTTCAAGAACAACGTAAAAAAGGCATGGTGGAAAAAGTTCATACAGGAATCAAAATATAATGTAGGTATCGACTGCGCTATACTTATGAACCCCGAAACATGGGTTGCTTCAGGTCACGTGGGCGGATTTTCAGACCCGCTTATGGACTGTAAGGAATGTAAATCACGTCACAGAGCGGACAAGCTTATAGAGGACTTTGCCCACGAAAACGGCGAGGACATCACCGTTGACGGATGGAGCAAGGAAAAGATGCTTGAATACATCAAGGAAAACAACATTGTCTGCCCCAAGTGCGGCAAGCAGAATTTCACAGATATTCGCGAATTTAACCTTATGTTCAAGACGTTTCAGGGTGTTACGGAGGACTCATCATCAGTTGTTTACCTGCGTCCCGAAACGGCTCAGGGTATTTTCGTAAACTTCAAGAGCGTTCAGCGCACAAGCCGTAAAAAGGTTCCGTTCGGTATCGGACAGATTGGTAAATCGTTCAGAAACGAAATCACACCCGGCAACTTCACTTTCAGAACACGCGAATTTGAGCAGATGGAGCTTGAATTTTTCTGCGCACCGGGCACAGACCTTGAATGGCACGCATACTGGAAAAAGTATTGTATGGACTTCCTTTTAAATCTTGGTATAAGAGAGGAAAATCTTCGTTTCCGCGACCACTCGCCTGAGGAATTGGCATTCTATTCAAATGCCACATCAGATATTGAGTTTGTATTCCCGTTCGGCTGGGGCGAATTATGGGGCATTGCTGACAGAACAGATTATGACTTGAAGCAGCATATGGAGCACAGCGGCGAAAGCATGGAATACATTGACCCTGTTACTAACGAGCGTTATGTTCCGTATTGTATAGAGCCGTCGCTTGGCGCAGACAGAGTTGCGCTTGCATTCCTTGTTGAGGCTTATGACGAGGAGGAGCTTGAGGGCGGCGACACAAGAGTTGTTATGCACCTGCACCCGGCGCTTGCACCTGTAAAGGCGGCAGTGCTTCCGCTTTCAAAGAAGCTTGACGAGGGCGCGACAGCCGTATATGAGCAGCTTTCAAAGAAGTTCAACTGCGAATACGACAACGCAGGCTCAATCGGTAAGCGTTACCGCCGTCAGGACGAAATCGGTACACCGTACTGCATTACGTTTGACTTTGACTCACTTGAGGATAACGCCGTAACGGTACGTGACAGAGATACAATGGAACAGCAGAGAATTAAGATTGACGACCTTGAAGCGTTCCTTGAAGAAAAAATGGCATTCTAATCAATAATAAAGACTTGGGGATATATTTATGAAATTTCTTGACGAATTCAAAACCTTTATCATGCGCGGCAACGTGGTGGATATGGCTGTCGGTGTTGTTGTGGGCGGTGCGTTCAAAAGCATTGTAGACTCTCTTGTAAAGGATATTATTATGCCATGTATAGGCGCACTGACAGGAAAGGTTGACATTTCAAAGCTTTCACTGACAATACTCGAAGCCAACGAGGCGGCAGGTGAAAAGGGACTTGTTATTCCTTACGGAAATTTTCTTCAACAGATTATAAATTTCCTTATTATAGCATTTTCTATTTTCTGTGTTGTTAAGCTTATCAACACCGTACATGTCAAATTTCTCAAAAAAGCCGAGGAGAAAAAGGAAGAAACTCCCGCAGCTCCCACGCAAGAGGAATTGCTTTCGGAAATACGCGATTTGCTAAAGGAACAGAACAATCAAAATTAACAAATAGAAACGAAAAGACGGCTTGCGCCGTCTTTTTACGTTATTTTGACATTTCGGTTACCTTATAGACACGATATACCTTTTTATGATATATTATAATCGGAAATAGTTTGAAGATTATTCCGACGCTTCCTTTAAGGGGGTGTTTGCATGGAAGAATTTACTTTTAATTTAATTATAATTCTTCTGATATGTATAGTGATAACAAAAAAATAACTACCTATTGACCAGATAGGCAGTTATCGGGTAGAAAAGTAATCTTTTCTACATCTTATTACTTAGCGGAATAGTCTGAGAACTATTTCTTTTTTATATTAACACATTCGTTAAATTTTGTCAAGCAGCACCGCCGTCTTTTACGTTATTCTGACATTTTGGTTACTTTATAGACACGATATACCTTTTTATGATATATTATAATCGGAAATAGTTTGAAGATTATTCCGACGCTTCCTTTAAGGGGGTGTTTGCATGGAAGAATTTACTTTTAATTTAATTATAATTCTTCTGATATGTATAGTGATAACAAAAAAATAACTACCTATTGACCAGATAGGCAGTTATCGGGTAGAAAAGTAATCTTTTCTACATCTTATTACTTAGCGGAATAGTCTGAGAACTATTTCTTTTCTTATACTAACACATTCGTTAAATTTTGTCAAGCAGCAACCGCCGTCTTTTAAAAATCGCTTTCTTCCTCGTCCGCCCCCTGCATGGCAGAAACCTTTTCCCGTACGGGTTCGGGCGCAAGCGGTGATACCTCTGTTTTTTCGATTTCCTTATATTTCGTGCTTTCCGTCTTTTTAAATATCCTCGCCACCGTATCGTCCACAAGGAAGTGTGACACAAGCGCGCACAGAACCGCGATTGCAT
>CAMCPC010000232.1 GCA_945876665.1 uncultured Oscillospiraceae bacterium | reverse complement strand
TCAGATATTTCATTATTTATCCCCCATTACATTTTCTTTTCATTTTTTTCACGCACAATGAATTTTATCGGTGTTCCCTCAAAGCCAAATGCCTCGCGCACCTGATTTTCTATAAATCTCAGATACGAATAGTGGAACAATTCCTTTGAATTTGCGAACAGTATAAACGTCGGCGGCGCTGTGGTCGCCTGTGTGCCGTAGTAGACCTTTAAGCGTCTGCCCTTGTCTGAAGGCGGCTGCTGTTTCGCCATTGCCTCGTTAAGCACATCGTTGAGCATACCCGTCTTAATTCTGCGCTTGTGCTGCTCGTTTACCTTCTTGATAAGGTCAAGCAGCTTTTCAACTCTCTGTCCCGTCTTTGCGCTGATAAATATAATCTCCGCATAGGACATGAACGCAAACTCCTCGCGCACGCGCAGTGTAAAGTTTTTCATGGTCTTATCGTCCTTATCGACAATATCCCACTTATTAACCGCAAAAATACACGCCTTGCCCTGTTCATGGGCATAGCCGGCAATCTTTGTGTCCTGCTCCGTTATACCCTCGCTCGCGTCTATCATTATAACACAAACATCGCTCCTGTCAACCGCCGCAAGCGAACGTACAACACTGTAACGCTCCACACTTTCGTCTATTTTACCGCGTTTTCTCATTCCTGCGGTGTCAATAAACAGGAATTTGTCGCCGTTTTTCTCATAGTGCGAGTCAATCGCGTCACGTGTTGTTCCTGCCACGTTGCTGACGATTACTCTGTCCTCGCCGAGAATTTTATTTATAAGTGACGATTTGCCCGCGTTCGGCTTGCCGATTACGGCTACCTTGATTTCGTCCTCGTCCTCCGACGTATCCGCGTCCTCGGGGAATTTCTTTGTCACCTCGTCAAGCAGGTCGCCCACACCAAGACCGTGCGTTGAAGAAATCGCAATCGGATCGCCAAGTCCAAGATTATAGAACTCGTAAAATTCAAAGGGCGGCTCGCCTGTGTTGTCTACCTTATTTACGGCAAGCACTATTTCCTTTTTCGCCTTCAACAGCATTTGCGCCACGTCCTGATCATTCGCCGTCACACCGTCCTTGACATTCACCATAAGAATTACAACGTCCGCCATCTCAATGGCAAGCTGTGCCTGACGGCGCATCTGCACAAGAATTTCGTCCTTTGACGCAGGCTCAATACCGCCCGTATCAATAAGTGTGAAATGCTTGTCCAGCCATGATGCGTCCGAAAAAATCCTGTCACGCGTAACGCCCGGAGTGTCCTCCACAATACTTATTCTCTTTCCCGTTATCTTATTAAATAAAGTCGATTTTCCCACATTCGGTCTGCCGACTATTGCTACTACCGGTTTCATATCTGTCTCCTTTAAAATTCTAATTCTTCATCAAGTATTTTTTCTACAAATTCATATCCGTCATTCAGCACAGGCACTATTTTTACGTCAAGCGCCTTTTCCACGTCCTCAACCGTTGTGTCGTCAAGGAAAATGTTATCGTCATCGCGGAGCATACTGTGCGGTATGAGAAGTGTATCCGTTTTAATTTTATCCTTAAGCTGCTTAATTATATCACAGCCGCACACCAATCCCGACACGCTGACTCCGCCGCCGAAAAAGTTATTCTTTATGGGGTATACGTCCACCTTAACACCCTCGCATAACTGTTCGATTTTCTCTGCAAGACCTTTTATAAAGCCCTCCGCGATTTCTCCCGTGGCAACAGATACATGACGCGAACGCTTTTTATTTTTCAAAAGCCGCATTGCGCTGTCAAATTCCTCCTGCATACTTGCGATAAGTCCCACGCCGTTTTCTATCTGCGGAAATCCCTCGTAACTTTCCGCGTCAGGCACAGGTATACCTGCGTCCACATAGAACTCGTCCGAAAGATATACCAATCGTGTGCCGAGCTTTTCAAGAAATTCATTCTGTATTTCCTCAACAAACCGTATCGTTTCCGCGCTGCTCTCCTTTGTAAAGGGCGTAAGCGGATAAAGTCCGTCACGATAGCGCGTAAGTCCCACAGGGACTACTGAAATGCTGTTCACGTTCGGGAACAGCGCGCCAAGATCAGACAGCGTCCGCTTTAAATTTTCGCCGTCATTTATTCCGGGGCAAAGCACAATCTGACAGTTCATATAAATATCGTTTTCGGCAAAACGCTTCATTATGTCGTAGCATTTGCCCGCAAAACGGTTATTTAGCATTTTGCACCGTAATTCGGGTTCTGTGGCGTGTACGCTGACGTTTATGGGCGAAACGCGCATTTTTATAAGGCGGTCAATTTCCTCGTCCGACATATTTGTAAGCGTGACGTAATTGCCCTGCAAAAAGGACAATCTTGTATCATCGTCCTTGAAATAGACCGTTTCGCGCATACCCTTAGGGAGCTGGTCAATAAAGCAGAATATACACTTATTCTTACAGCTCTGCGCCTCGTCAATAAGTCCCTCCGCAAATTCAATGCCTAAATCCTCATAGTCATTCTCAACGGTTATCATCTCCGTTGTGCCGTCCTTTTTCAGAACCTCGAGAGTAACCTCATATTCCGCCGTGAGATAGCGGTATTCGAGAATGTCATGGAAATCGTGACCGTTTATGCTTATAAGCTTGTCCCCGATTTCAAGTCCTGCCTCCTCGGCTATGGAATACGGCTCTATATATTTAATTGTGGTATCAGCTTTTCTCATACATATACCCCACTGCATTATTATCCATTATGTATTATCCCACATTATGGCTAAATAATCAAGTCTTTTACAAAAAAATAAAATCACATAAGTAAAACTCATGTGATTTTACCCATATTTTTCCGCAATTCCCACACCGAGAATTATCATTGCGCCGCCGAAATACTGCACAAGTCCCATTGCTTCGCCAAGAAACAGTGCGCCGAGTATTATTGTTGTGATAGGCTCAAGGGCGGAAACAATTCCGGCAGTGGACGCGCCCTCATACCGCACGCCGGCTTGAAAAAGCGGTATAGCGCCAATTGTTATAAGAAACGAAATAATCACCCCAAATACCCACGCTGTACCACTCATTTCATTAAACACAATACTTTTTGTTACCGCGCCGAAGATGAA
>CAMCPC010000231.1 GCA_945876665.1 uncultured Oscillospiraceae bacterium | reverse complement strand
GAGCTTGAAAACGTAGAAGTTAAGGATATGCAGATTCCTGTTATAACAAACGTAACGGCAGATTACGTTCCTGCAAAGGAGGACATAAAGCCGCTTCTTATAAAGCAGGTATCTTCATCTGTTAAATGGGAGGAAACTATCAGAAAGATGATAGCGGACGGCGTAGATACATTTGTTGAGGTTGGCCCCGGTAAGGCGCTCAGCGGATTTATAAAGAAGGTTTCAAGAGATGTTAAGGTATTCAATGTAGAAGATATGGCTTCACTTGAAAAGACTCTTGAAGGTCTTAACGCATAAAAGAAGGGAGTAAATGAAATGTTAAAGGGAAGAACAGCAATAATCACAGGCTCGGGCAGAGGAATAGGCAAGGCTATCGCAATGAAGCTTGCATCATACGGCGCAAATATCGTAATCAACGATATTCCGTCATCTGAGGACGCAGACAAAACCTGCGAGGAAATCAAGGCTCTTGGCGTAGACAGCATCGTTGTAAAGGGCGACGTAAGAAAAAAGGAAGATGTTGAAAGACTTATATCCGAAACTATGGATAAATTCGGCAAAATAGACATATTTGTTAACAACGCAGGTATTACAAGAGATGGTCTTATGATCAGAATGTCCGAGGAGGACTGGGATCTTGTAATGGATATAAATCTTAAGGGCGCGTTCAATTGTATAAAGGCAGTTGCAAGACCTATGATGAAGCAGAGAAGCGGCGCTATTATCAATATTGCGTCAATTGTGGGCGTTATGGGTAATCCGGGTCAGGCAAACTATGTTGCGTCAAAGGCAGGTCTTATCGGCCTTACAAAGACGACAGCCAAAGAATTTGCTTCAAGAGGTATCAGATGTAACGCTGTCGCTCCGGGCTTTATCCGTTCTGCAATGACAGATGTACTTTCTGATGATGTCAAGCAGAAGTATTTTGATTCTATTCCGCTTGGAAAATTCGGCGAAACGGAAAATATCGCAGACGTTGTGGCATTTTTAGCATCAGATATGTCAAAATATGTGACAGGTCAGGTAATAAATGTTGACGGCGGACTTGTAATGTAATATAATAGCTATATAATTCTTTATGAATTTATATATAACCACACTGAAAGGGGGTGCAAGAGGATAATGGAGGAATTTGAAAGAGTAAAGAACGTTATCGTTGACCAGCTTAGCGTTGATGCTGAAGAGGTAAAGCCGGAAGCATCATTTGTTGACGATTTGGGCGCAGATTCATTGGACGTTGTTGAGCTTATCATGGGTCTTGAAACAGAATTTGATATCGAAATCCCTGATGAGGATGCTGAAAAGATCAGCACAGTAGGCGATGCAGTTGATTATATCAAGAGTCATGCGTAAGATAAAAGTGTAGCGCCTTGCACCAAATTCAATTTGATGCAAGGCACGAAACTTTTTTTGTTAAGGAAATTTGTATTTATTTATATATAAAAGATAAAAACAGGAGGCAAATCAATGAGAAGAGTTGTTGTAACCGGCTTGGGTGCAATCACACCTATCGGTAATAATGTAGAGTCTTTCTGGAACGGAATTAAGTCCGGAAAGTGCGGTATAGATACAGTAACACATTTTGATGCGTCAGGCTTTAAGACACAGATTGCAGGCGAGGTAAAGGATTTTGAGCCTACTGACTATATCGAGAAGAAAGAAGCCCGTAAAATGGATAGATTTACTCAGCTTGCTCTTGTTGCTGCAAGCGAAGCGGTAAAGGATTCCGGTCTTGATATGGAAAAGGAAGACCCGTGGAAGGTGGGTGTCATAACAGGTTCAGGTATCGGCGGTATCGATACTCTTGAGGATCAGCATAACGCACTTCTTAACAGAGGTCCGGGACGTGTCAGCCCGTTCTTCATTCCTATGATGATCGGCAACATGGGCGCTGCTCAGATTGCTATTAAGTTCAATGCAAGAGGTATCAACGAAAATATCGTGACAGCATGTGCGTCAAGCACAAACGCTATCGGTGACGCACTAAGACACATTCAGTACGGTCATAATGATGTTATCATCGCAGGCGGCGCTGAAGCGGCTGTAAATGACCTTGCATTTGCAGGTTTCTGCAGCATGAAGGCTATGTCAACAAGAAACGATGATCCTAAGACTGCATCAAGACCTTTTGACGCGGAACGTGACGGATTTGTACTAAGTGAAGGCGCAGGCTTTATAGTTCTTGAGGAACTGGAGCATGCGAAGCAGCGCGGCGCGTATATTTACTGTGAACTTGCAGGCTACGGCGCAACTGATGACGCTTACCACATCACAAGTCCTATCCCCGGCGGTGAAGGCGGCGCAAAGGCAATGGAGCTTGCAATCAAAGATGCAGGTCTTAAGGGAGAGGATATAACATATATCAACGCACACGGTACATCAACAAAGTACAATGACCAGTTTGAAACAGAGGCTATAAAGAAAGTTCTTGGTGACGCAGCAAAGACTGTTGCAGTAAGCTCAACAAAGTCAATGACAGGACATCTTCTCGGCGCGGCAGGCGGCGTTGAAGCAATCGTCTGCGCACTTGCAATAAAGGATGGATACATTCCTGCAACCATCAATTATCAGAATCCTGACCCTGACTGCGATTTGGACATCGTTCCTAACGAAGGCAGAAATCAGGAGGTTAAGGTTGCGATGTCAAATTCGCTTGGTTTCGGCGGACACAACGCAACAATTCTGATGAAAAAGTACGAGGATTAATTTTTGAATAATTTCTGAGCATAGAGGATGCCTGAAAACGGCACCCTCTTATGTTCATTTATGTGGGTTGCTCTAAAAAGCGAAAAATTCGCTCTTTAGAGCAGTACACATATGATGAAAGAGGTAAGATTATGAAAAATGTTGAAGAAAAAATAGGTTATACATTTAAGAATACAAGACTTCTGGAAAATGCCCTTACCCACAGTTCATATGCGAATGAGAGCAAAAAGGAAAGCAACGAACGCCTTGAATTTCTTGGCGACTCCGTTTTGAGCGTTATAATAAGCGATTATATATACAGACTACTGCCTGATGTCGCAGAGGGCTGGCTTTCGAAGTACAGAGCAACTCTTGTATGCGAGCAGTCACTCTATGAGATTT
>CAMCPC010000230.1 GCA_945876665.1 uncultured Oscillospiraceae bacterium | reverse complement strand
CAGAGTAAATGCGGATACCGTTCTTGACGGCAGAATTACAACCGAAGTGACTGTCAGAGCAAACGCAGATGCTACATTACAGCGGAATATCGAAACCGAAATGTCAAGCCGCCAAAATGCCGATACAGCATTGGAAAAGAAAATATCTGATGAAGCAGCCGCCCGAAATGACGCAGATACCGCACTTGGCGGACGTGTTACGGCTGTAGAGGGCAAGGCACACACTCATGCAAACAAGACAGTGCTTGACGGTATTTCAGAAACGGATATTGAACACTGGAACGGCATTTTAGATCAGGTCACACAGACACAGCTTAATGACGCGCGGACGTATCTTGAAGAAATGTGCTTCGGCTTGTCTGGCGAATTTCAGCGTGTTTATGCCGCAATCGGTATTACTGCATATGACAGCGGCATATTTGGCATGGTGCAGAATGACATAGCGCTTGACGGCGGTGATTTTACGGACGAAATCACAGGTACGGTTGACTGCGGAGGTTTTCAGCCGATAACAATAGCCGTTATTGACGGCGGAGAATATTAAGGAGGATAACATTATGGCAATAGTTTTAATTAAAAGAGGACAGCAGGCGGATATATCAAATCTGACGCTTGCGGAGGGCGAGCTTGCCCTTGCGTATAACGCGGATAAGACAAGCATTGCGCTTTATGCGGGTGACGGAAACGGCGGTAAGGTGCTTGTAAATCCTGATGTATCGGAGGATATTACAGGTGTTCTTGCACAGTCTAAGGGGTATACCGATACGAAAATCAATGAGCTTGTAAACGGCGCACCGGAGGCAATGGACACGCTTGCAGAGCTGGCGGCGGCTATTGAGGATAACAGTGACCTTATGGATGCGCTTAATGCTGCAATCGGCAATAAGGTGGACAAGGCTGACGGCATGGGACTTTCCTCAAATGACTACACATCAGCGGAAAAGACTAAGCTTGCGGGTATCGCGACAGGCGCGAATAATTACACACACCCGTCAAGCCATGCCGCAAGCATGATTACACAGGACAGCACGCATCGTTTTGTGACAGACGCGGAGAAATCGACATGGAACGCTAAGCTGTCAAGCACAAGCACAATTGACGGCGGCACATTTTAAGGAGGGACAATATTATGGCAAATAAAATTCAGCAAAGACGTGGTTTAAAGGCGAATATGCCTACGCTTTCCGCAGGAGAAATCGGATATGCCACAGATACACGCGAAACCTTTATAGGCACAGGCAGCGGCAACGTGAACATGGGCGGCAGTCATTGGTACAGAGGTACGGCAATGTCAGGTACTTCCACTACGACAGGCTATTACAGCTTTAGCGCGTGTCCGCAGGTAAAAGTTGATGATATGTACCTCAATATTTCAAACGGCAATGTTTACGCGTGTACAACGGCAGGCAGCGGTAGTACGGCCAAGTGGACATATCAGGGCAGTATCAAAGGCGCTACAGGTGCAACGGGAGCTACAGGTGCTGTAGGTGCAGACGGTCAAGACTTGCAGGCTGTATATTCCTCGACGCCGACACAGGTAGGAACGTGGATTGACGGAAGTGTAATATATCGTGTTGCATGGACATTTACAAAAGCGCAAAATTCAGGTGGTAGTTACATACCTATGCATGAGGATTTGCCAAAAGCACCCTCAATTATAAGTGATATGATAACAATAAAGGCTATAATAAAGGAAAGCTACAGCCTTCAGGAGGAAAATAATGCCGATATAGCTCATACATACACAAACATTGAAGATTTAAAAACGGGCATAACATCATATGGTAGTTCTGATTATACTGTTTACTGCATAATCGAATACATACTTAAGTAACAATATGTTTTGTTTAAACAGTTGATAACGTGAGGGAGGCTTGGAGCCTCCCTTTTTATGTGTATTGCATTAGCCGCAATTTTTTGGTATAATTTATATAATATAATTTTTATGATAAGGGGAGATATAAATTGAAAAAGAAATTTTTTGCGGCGGTGCTTATAATGATATGCTGTATTGTCTCATCGTTTGCGGCAATGGCGGCAGGCGGCGTAACATATACGTTCAGCGGTGTAAACTGCGTAACGGACGGTTCGCCCAATGATGTTACAAACGCACAGCTTACGGACAAAATAACAGTAACAACCTCGGGTGACATGAACAGAAAATATGCGGCTGTCACTGATTTGAAGCATAACAATGAGGTGGGAACATACCCGATTGGCGACAAATTTAAGGTGAGCGGCTCGTACATATATCTGGGAACTGCTTCGGTAAACGATAACAGCATAATTACTCTTAATGTGCCGAAAATTGAAAAGGGCAGCAAGGTGACACTGACCTTTGCAAAGCCTACTGTAACAAACAACGGCTCAACGCTCCGCAATACGGGCGACCCATACGCGTATTTTAAAATCGGTGACCGTTATGTTTCGATTAACGGCGATAATTTTGACACATGGCGCACCGAATCGGTTGTAATCGGCGAGGATACGGAAACGATTGAATTTCACTGCGATAAATGGGGAGCAGTGGCAATAAGCAAAATTCAAATATCAGACGGTGACGGCAAACCGCTTCACAATTTGAATATCACATCAACACAATATGCCAATCTTAAAGTAAACGGCATAAAATTCTGCGCTGATGAAAACGGAAAACTTACGATTCCGTCATATCCCCAAAACGAATATGTAACAATCATTGCCGAAAAAGACGGCTATAAAACTGCCGAAACGGCAACGACAATTGCAGATACTGATGCGAATGTCAATATCTCACTTGAATGTGAAACGGACGCGGTATATTATGAGTCGGATTTTGGAAATACTGCGGGAACGCTTGCTCTTGACGGTGAATTTGAGATAGGAAACGGCATTGACGCAAAGGAAGTCACAAGAATATCCGCAAATGTGACATTTACGGAGGGCGGCTCTCTTGCGGTTAATACAGACAGCGGCAAGGCGGCTGAAATAAAATACAGTGATGGTATCTATATCGGTGATGAGAAAATAACATCAAAGGACAACATGGAATTTACGCTGACTTTTGATAAGGGAAACAATATCGCGGTAATATCACAGAACGGCGTGTCATTCAAGACTGAAAATGCGCAGACTGC
>CAMCPC010000229.1 GCA_945876665.1 uncultured Oscillospiraceae bacterium | reverse complement strand
ATACTTTTTTTTAACACTTTATAAAATAACTGATTTTTAAACATTTTCAAAGTAAGAAATATATTCTATCGGCGACTTTTCATTAAACATATATTCGTATAAGTCGATAAAATAGTCATCCGTCATGCTTGCAATATAATCAACGACAATTTCATCAAAATCACTGTTTTTTGTATATTCGTAATCGGTGAAACGGTTTGCGTGATTGACGAAGTCAATGTGGTGTTTAAAAATAGGCGAAGATTTGACATCGTTTTTGAGATCAGAAAGCAGCTTCAAATAAATTCTCTCAAACATGGGACGTATCTGCTTATCATATATATCAGCAATTTTATGATTAAGGTATATTATTTCGTAATTATCCTTTTTGCTGTCTTTAAGAGCATTGTAGTGTTTGTCATCAAGGCGGATATATGACTTCCCATAGCTGTTTTCCACGATATTTACTATAAGATTATGGATAATTGTAGCGTTATGTCTGCCTATTTCGCTTTCATCAAAAATATCCTCGCTGTCTATCAGCTTTGTTTTGATAGCGTCCTGTCTGTCCTTGCCGATATAGGCAATCATATCAGAAATACGCACAACACAGCCCTCAAGTGTAGACGGGATAAGACGCTTGATAGCCGATTGGTCAGCGTAGCATTCCTCGACCTTTTTGTCAAATTCCTCAAAATCCGTAAGAGTTGAGGGATAATATTCCTTGCATTCAAATTCTCCGTTATGGCAAAGTATGCCGTCGAGCGTCTGCAAGCTTATATTCAGACTGAAAATTTTGTCCAGAACACGCACGCTGTGGACGTTGTGGTTAAAATATCTGCCTGTGTTTTCGTGATATAGCTCATTAAGAAATTTTTCGCCCGCGTGCCCAAAGGGGGTGTGACCGATGTCATGTCCGAGGGCAATGGCTTCTATAAGGTCAAGGTCAAGACCGATCATTTTTCCTATATTGCGCGCAATTCGTGAAACCAGCTGAACATGAAGCGCGCGGTGTGAAATGTCATCATTCTTATAAAATGAAAAGACCTGTGTTTTGTCGGCGTATCTGTTGTAATAGGGACTGTGCATGATTTTTTCCACGTCACGCACAAATGCGGGACGCCATAAGGTGGCTTTGTCTTTGGCCGGATTACGGCGGATTGCCTTGTCAACAAAACCTTGTCCTCCAAGCAATTCTTCATTTATTCTTTTCTGTAATTCCTCAGAAAGCTTCTCATATTTTAGCATAAATTACCTCCTGTCAGGTGATTATATCAGTTATTATAGCATAAAAATGCGCATATAACAAGAATAAAGAATTTGTAATAATAAATTAACATTTAAATAGTGACAAAATAATAAATTTGTGATACAATAGTAAAAAGTGTGAATATATGTAATTTACTTAGTATAAAGACTAACTATTAAAAGTCAATAGATAAAACGAAAAAAATTAAAAAAATTTTATCTAATAAAAAAAGCATGGCAAACAGACTTCCAAAGGAAGCCTCAAAAAAATATTAGGGAATTATTTATACAGTAGGCACATAAGGCAAACGAGATTTTTCTAAAGCAAAAATCAATCGCACCAATTTTTTTGTTGCGTGAGATATAGCAACATTGTAATGCTTGCCTTCAGAGCGCTTTTTTGCAAGATAAGCAGCGAAATTACTATCCCACTTGCAAACATACTTGGTTGCATTGTAAAGGGCGAAACGTAAGTATTTAGAACCACGCTTTTCCATGTGTGCGTAACAGTTTGTAAGCTTTCCTGATTGATATGTAGAGGGGGACATTCCTGCGAAAGCAAGTATCTTGTCTGGTGTTTCAAAGTTTGAAAAATCACCAACTTCGGCAAGAATTGAAGCAGCAGTTGCATAACCGATGCCGGGGATAGTTAATATGGTAGTTCCCAAACTGTCTACAATCTGTTTTATCTCTGATTCTATCTCGCTGATTTCATCATCAAGTTCACCAATTAACTTGATTGTATGTTTTAATTCAAGAGATTTAGCAGGCATGACAGAGCCGATGGAAATTCTTGCGGCTTCACGAAAGCAAATAGCAGTATCTCTGTTGTAGTGTCCTTTGGAAGCTGAATGCAAAAGATTAGTTAGTCTTGTGAGATTTGCATTTGCGATATGCTTTGCAGATGGAAACTCTGAAAGGAGTGCATATACAGACGCACAGTGAAGTACCGAGACTAATTTTTCAAGTTCAGGGAAAAGAATTGTAACAAGTCTTGATACAGAAGTTTTTAGCTTTGCTCGCTCTGAAACTTTATCAAATCTGTATCTTGTTAGTGACTTTAGCTCTTCATTATGGTATAATGCTCTTGTGTAGGGCTTGAGGTCTACGCAAGACATTAACATAGAAGCAATTGTGCGAGCATCTACCTTGTCTGTTTTGGTTTTTCTTAAGGACAGACTTTTACGGTAGAGATTGGTGTGCAGAGGATTTAAGACATAGGTGGTCAGACCGTTGTCAAGTAAAAATCCGAGCAGATTGTAACTGTAATGTCCTGTGGCTTCAAGTCCTACTTTTGTTTTAGCTAAATCTGATGTAACAGATTTAAGCTTAGAGAGCAGGATATTGAATCCATCAAGTGTGTTAGAAATTGTGAATACATCATACAACACCTCGCCATTAGAGTTAACAACAAAACAATCATGCTTGTCCTTTGCTGCATCAATACCAACATAAATCATAAGGATACCTCCTAAAAAGTAATATGACGCTGTTTAGATCCACAGGGACTCGTTGCACTTGTAACCTCGTTCCACATAAACCGTCGGGCGGTATCTAACTGATTAACAAACTGCAAAGAGACTGTGGTTGGAGCCTTTTTTAAACCATCAAGTGGTAGGAGCGATTAACCAATCCACAGCATCTAAACAATTATACCATAGTTCTTGGAGAGGAACTCTAAAAACTACTATATTTATTATACGAGGAGTGAATTTCAAATGAAATGCGAAATACGTCAATGGCGTTTATCAGACGCAAAAAATCTTTCCGAGCTTTTGTCAAACAAAAGCATTTTAAACAATCTGCGTGACGGTATCCCCTACCCTTATACAGAAAAGGACGCGCTTGATTACATAATGGCTATGCTTTCATCCAACGGGCATGATACC
>CAMCPC010000228.1 GCA_945876665.1 uncultured Oscillospiraceae bacterium | reverse complement strand
CCGCCGGGACCTGCAATGCCCGTTATTCCAACAGTAACATCCGCGCCTGTTCTTGCACGCAGTCCTTCTGCCATTTCAAATGCCGTTTCATAGCTCACCGCGCCGCGCTTTTCAAGGGTTTCTTCCTTTACACCGAGATACTTCATTTTAGCCGAATTTGCGTACGTCACAAACGCTTCATTGAGAATATCCGACGCGCCGGGAACGTTTGTTATAAGCGCTGAAAAAAGTCCTCCTGTACAGCTCTCCGCCGAGGAAATAGTCATTTTCTTTTCGGCAAGCAGCTTTACTACCGCTTCATTGAGTCCGTTTACTTCCGCTTTCATTTCTTTCTCCTTATTTCGGGTAGACCTCTATCTTTTCTACGCCTGCTAATGCCGCTTCTATAAGTGTTTCGCCGTCAAGCCGTCTTTCTGACTTTTCTATGTTTTCACGCTTCGGATTCGTGGTCGGGTGCTTCGGTGTAAACACAGTACAGCAGTCCTCATATGGGAGAATTGACGTTTCATATGTGCCGATTTCATGGGCACGGTCAATTATCTCAATCTTATCCATGCCGATAAGCGGCTGCAATACGGGCATATCAACCGCCGCATTGGTTACATCAAGCGCAGCAAGTGTCTGGCTTGCAACCTGTCCCACACTTTCGCCTGTTATAAGTGCGCGTGAATTATGCTTTGCGGCAAGCCTTTCTGCAATACGCATCATAAAACGGCGCATAACAAGCGTCATATGCTCCTCCGGACACTTATCGCGTATCTGGAGTTGTATCTCAGTGAACGGCACAATATAAAGATTTATCTTTGACGTATACTGCGCAAGAATACTTGCCAGCTCGATAACCTTTTCCTTTGCTCTGTCGCTCGTGTACGGGAACGAAAAGAAATTGACCGCGTCAATCTCAACGCCGCGCTTTGAAATCATATGTCCGGCAACAGGACTGTCAATTCCGCCGGACAAAAGAAGCGTTGCCTTTGAGCCTGTGCCTATAGGCATACCGCCCTGTCCCTGCACTTTATTTTCGTTTGCGTACACATATGCCGCAAAATCCCTTACTTCCACCTTTACCGTAACGTCGGGGTTATGCACGTCAACGATTATACCGGGGTATTCATCATCAAGATAACCGCCGACCTCCATACATATCTGCGGTGAATTATACGGGAACTTCTTATCGGAACGCTTTGCTTCAACCTTAAAACGCTTTCCGTCTGTCAAATCCTTTTTCAGATATTCCTTTGCCTTAGCCTTGATATCCTCAATATTCTTTTCGCACACAGCCGCCCTTGTAACGGTCACTATTCCGAAGATTTTCGTCAGCCTTTCCATAACGATGTCCATTTTATCCTCGTCTGCCACCTCAACGTAAACAGTTGCCTGAGCAAGTCTGACATCTGTTTCGGCAACATTTTTCAAAGAATTTTTGATATTTCCCACGAGTATGCTTTCGAATTTTGGACGATTTCCGCCCTTTAATATGATTTCGCCGTATTTGGCAAGAATTATCTCTTTCATTTACATATATCTCCTTATTGATGCTACCTCTTTTTCAATAATCGAAGCCGCCTCCGTAATCTCCTCCAAGGTTGTCAGTCGGTCAAAGCTTATTCTTACAGCTCCGCCGATTTCCTTTGGTGTAAGTCCCATTGCCATAAGAACATGGCTCGGCTGAGGCTTATGGCTTGAGCAGGCTGAACCTGTTGAAACATACACCTTTTTCGCCTCAAGCGCATGCAGAAGTATTTCAGCCTTTATTCCCGCAAAGGAAACATTCAGAACGCTTCCCGAATTATTTTCGTCAGAGCCGTTAAATTTTATATCAGGAATAACCGATAACTTTTCCTTCATTGTATTTCTTAAGGTTATAAGATGTGAATTATCTGTATTACATTCCTTTACCGCTGCGCCGAAAGCAAGTATGCCGCCCACATTTTCAGTACCCGGACGTATTTCGCTCTGCTGTTCGCCGCCGAAAAGCATCGGACGTATCATACGGATATCCGACACATACAGCGCTCCTGTACCCTTAAAGCCATGAATTTTATGAGCGCTTATCGTAACAAGGTCTGCACCCATTTTCTTCGGCTTCACATCTATTTTACCGAACGACTGTACGCAATCCGAATGAAGATGCGCATAGGGCGATTTCTCAAGCATTATTTCCTTAACCTTTTCAATAGGCTGTATGACACCTGTTTCATTGTTTACGTGCATTATGCTTATAAGCGTGGTTTCCTTGTCAAGGAAATCGTAAAGCATATCAAGGTCTATTATGCCGTCTGAATCCACATCTATGTATTCAACCGTAAATCCCTGACTTTCAAGATGTCTGAATGCTTCGAGCACAGAAGGATGCTCCGCCTTACTTGTGACTACCCTTGTGCCGATTTTATGACGCGCGTTTGCCACACCGAAAATTGCGGTGTTATTAGCCTCCGTACCGCCCGATGTAAACAGTATATTCTTGCTGTCCACACCAAGCTTATCGGCAATAATTCTGCGGCTTTCCTCAACAAGCTTTTCGGCTTCAAGTCCAAGTCCGTGCAGTGAGGACGGATTTCCGAAGCATTTTCCCGCCTTTAGCATAGCTTCAATCGCCGCGTCTGACGGCTGCGTTGTCGCCGCGTTATCAAGATAAATTATATTTTCATTCATACCTTTTCCACCTTTATTACCAATGCCATACCCTTTTTTATTGTTATCTCACATTTACTGTCAAGCATTACATTGCTTATACCTCGGCTTGACGCAAAGTGCAGTGTTTCATCACACAGCGGATATTCAAGTCCGATTGTAGTTATTCCCTGCGCGTCACCGTTTATGGGAATTATGGACAGCGTCTGTCCCTTTCTTCCATTTATACTAAGCTTATCCTTAAGCAGATAAATTTCGTTGTTGTCGTCTATTACCACACCGTTTTTGCACTTATCAAGAAGCAGTATATCCGCCATTGTGTGATCCAGACGGTCTCCCGTCATCGCAATAAGCGCTATGTCTTGATAACCATGCTCCACAGCATACATCACTGCAAGCTCACCGTCCGTAAAGTCTTTCCTTACAGGATATTCAATCCTGTCCTTGACACATTCAAATCCGCTTGCGCTGTCAAAATCACCAAGCAGTATATCAGGAGTTATGCCCA
>CAMCPC010000227.1 GCA_945876665.1 uncultured Oscillospiraceae bacterium | reverse complement strand
CAGATATAAGAAATCGCTTGTTCCCGACATAATGAACGCATATAATGCACTTAGCGCGGAATACGACATAATCGTAATTGAGGGCGCGGGCAGTCCTGCGGAAATTAATTTAAAACAGGATGATATTGTGAATATGGGCATGGCGAAAATGGCAGACGCGCCCGTATTGCTTGTGGGTGATATAGACCGCGGCGGTGTGTTCGCGCAGCTTTACGGCACAGTTATGCTCCTTGAGAACGAGGAAAGAAAACGTATTAAGGCGACTATTATAAATAAGTTTCGCGGTGATGTGGAAATACTGCGTCCCGGACTTGACATGATTGAAAATCTGACGGGCGTTAAGGTGGCGGGCGTTGTGCCCTACGGTAATTTTAGAATTGACGACGAGGACAGCCTTTCCGAAAGGCTCAGTAACAATCAGACAGGACTTATTGACATTGCTGTTATACGCTTTCCACGAATTTCAAATTTTACCGACTTCAACGTTTTTGAGTGTATTGACGGTGTGTCGGTGAGGTATATTAAAAATGTAAATGAACTGGGCAGTCCCGATATGATAATACTTCCGGGCAGCAAAAACACGATTTCCGATTTGCTTTGGATGCGCGAGAACGGTCTTGAAGCGGCGGTGAAAAAGAGCAAATGCCCTATGTTCGGCATATGCGGCGGCTATCAGATGCTTGGCGAAAGAATAATTGACAGCAATGGCTTCGAGGGCGGCGGAAGTGTTCGCGGTATGGAAATGCTGCCTATGATTACGGAATTTAAAAGCGAAAAAACGCGCACAAGGGTAAAGGGTGTTTTTGAAAATGTTTCGGGGACACTAAAAGACCTTTGCGGCATTGAATTTGAGGGATATGAAATCCACATGGGACAGAGTAAATTTAGTGTCCCCGAAATGACGGCGCTGTCAAACGGCAAACGTGACGGTATATCACAGGGCGATGTTTACGGCAGCTATGTACACGGAATATTTGACACCTGCGCGCCTCAGGTGGTGGAATGTCTTTGCAAAAGAAAGGGCATAAGCCTTGGGGACATAAAAAATATAAATATGGAAGATATTCGCGAAAGGGAATACGACAGACTTGCGGACATGGTGCGCGAAAGCCTTGACATGGATTTGATTTATAAAATTCTTAATAAGGAAGTGTGAATATGATACACATTTACTGCGGTGACGGCAAGGGAAAAACAACCGCATCCATAGGTCTTGCCGTAAGAATGGCAGGCTATGGAAAGAAAGTGCTTTTCATGCAGTTTTTAAAAGGCTCATATACGGGTGAGCTTGAAATTCTGCAAAAAAGCGAAAATATAACCGTTATGCGCTGTGACAAAAACTACGGCTTTTTCAGAAGTATGACGGACAGCGACAAGGAAAACATTATAGAATGTCATAACGAAAATCTTGAATTTGTTTTAAAAAATATGGACAGCTTTGACATGATAGTTTTGGACGAAATTTTTGCGGCTTATAATTATGACCTTGCCGACAGGGAAAAGGTAAAAAAAATAGTTGAAAAATACAAGGGCGAGCTTGTTATGACGGGACGAGAACCGCAGGAATGGTTTGTGGAAAGAGCGGATTACGTGTCCGAAATAAAGAAGATAAAGCACCCGTACGATAAGGGAATTACAGCGAGAGAGGGAATTGAATTTTGATGGAATTTGAAAATGTGCTGCCTGCCGATATTGAAAGGCGCAGCTTTGAGATAATAGAAAGCGAACTGCCGCGCGAAATTGAAAGCGGAATAAAGCCGATAGTCAAGCGTGTTATCCACACAACTGCGGATTTTGATTATGTGGATAATCTCTGCTTTTCGGAAAATGTGGTGGAGATAATAAAAGCTGCAATAAGGAACGGTGCGGATATTGTGACCGACACGCAGATGGCGCGCAGCGGAATAAACAAAAAGCGTCTTGCAGAGTTTGGCGGTGAGGTGCATTGCTTTATGTCGGACGCGGACGTAGCCGAAAATGCGAAAAGGAACGGCACAACGCGCGCCGCGGCAAGCATGGAAAAGGCGGCAAAGTTAGGAAAAGACGTGATTTTTGCCATAGGCAATGCGCCGACTGCGCTTATTAAGCTCCATGAACTTATCGAAAGCAAAAAAATAAACCCCGTTGCCGTAATCGGTGTTCCTGTGGGGTTTGTGAATGTGGTACAGGCAAAGGAGCTTATTATGACAGCAGAAGTTCCGTACATTGTCGCGCTCGGAAGAAAGGGCGGCTCAAACGTTGCCGCCGCAATCTGTAACGCGCTTATTTATGATTTAAAAGCCGATTGATTTCAGACTTTCTTTGAGTGTTTGTGCGCTGCTTCTAAGTCCCGCGATTTCGTTTTCACTGAACGGCACATCAAGTACGCGCTCCGTGCCGTAGCCGGACACCTGCGTGGGAACGCTCAGCGCTATGTCTCTTATTCCGTATTCGCCGTCAAGCACGCTTGAAATGGTCAGTATGGAATTTTCCGCGCCGGCGATACATTCAACAATACGGGCGACAGCCGCTGCGATAGCGTAGTAGGTTGCGCCCTTTTTTTGTATAATCTCATAGGCGGAGTTTTTGACCTCATTATACATCATCTGCAAATCCTCATCGGTGCATTTGCCGTAATTTTTAAAAAAGTTCTTCATACTCATTCCGGCGATGTTGGTAATACTCCAAGCGGCAACCTCACTGTCACCGTGCTCGCCGATAATGTACGTGTGGCAGTAGCGCGCGTCAATGCCTGTGTGACGGCTTATCAGATATTTAAGGCGCGACGTGTCAAGCACAGTGCCCGAACCGATTACCTGATTTTTCGGCAGTCCCGACAGCTTGTAGGTGATATACGTCAGCACGTCCACAGGGTTTGTGACCGTCAGCAGTATCACGTCGTCGGGCGCATACCTCATAACATTCCCGATTATATCCTTGAAAATATCCGCATTGCGCTTTAACAGGTCAATGCGCGTTTCACCAACCTTCTGATTAACTCCCGCCGTTATCACGACAATATCAGCCTCGGCACAGTCGCGGTAATCGCCGCTGTATATGCTGACAGGCTTAAGAAATGATGTGCCGTGAGCCATGTCAAGCGCGTCACCCTCGGCTTTGTCCTTGTTTATATCTATAAGAACGATTTCCTGAAAAAATCCGTC
>CAMCPC010000226.1 GCA_945876665.1 uncultured Oscillospiraceae bacterium | reverse complement strand
GATCCTACTACAGGACGTCCGTCGTCTGAAATTGCAACCGCTCCCGCAAACTTAAGCTCACCTATTTCCGCAAGTTCTTCACCTTTCAGACCCTTTGAAATTGCACCTATCGGATATACATTTACATATCCTACCTCTTTAGCCTTTGATTTTATATAGGTAACAACAGCCTCATTATCTGTAACAGGCTTTGTGTTAGGCATACACGCAACAGAAGTAATGCCGCCCATTGCGGCGCTTTTTGTGCCTGTTTCGATATCCTCCTTATACTCCTGTCCCGGATCTCTTAAATGGCAGTGCATATCGACAAGTCCCGGCGAAACAATTTTTCCCGCCGCGTCAATAACCTCCATATCAATTCCTTCAAGCTCAAGATCGTCACCAATTTCGGAAATGACACCCTTGTCAATGAATATATCCGTAACCTTATCTATATTATTTTCGGGGTCAATTACTCTGCCGCCCTTTATAAGTATTTTCATGTCTGTCTCCTTTCATCTGCTCATACTGCCCTCGTCAAAAAGTTATGAGATGGGCAATTTTATTCAGTCTTATTATTCCTCGAAGCCGCCTCTTGACAGTATATACATAACCGCCATTCTTACGGCAACACCGTTTGTCACCTGCTCATTTATAACGCTTTGGTCACAGTCAATTACTGCCGATGAAAATTCCACACCTCGGTTTACAGGTCCGGGGTGCATAACAAGCGCGTCGGGCTTTGCGAATTTCAGACGCTTTTCATCTACGCCGAAAAACCTGTAGTATTCTCTAAGGCTTGGGAACAATCCGCTTTTCTGTCTTTCAAGCTGAATACGCAGTCCCATAACAACATCAGCGTCAACTATAGCTTCCTGTATGCTCTTAAAGACCTTTACGCCCATCTGTTCCATGCCCTGCGGTATCAGCGTGCTTGGTCCGCCGACGCTTACCTCTGCGCCAAGCTTTGTAAGTCCGTAGATATTGCTTCTTACCACTCTGCTGTGGGATATGTCGCCTATAATGGCAACCTTAAGACCTTTAAAGCCGCCCTTTTTCTCCTTGATTGTAAGCATATCAAGAAGTGCCTGTGTGGGATGCTCGTCCATGCCGTCACCGGCGTTGATTACGGACGCGCTGACAAGCGGTGCTATAAGATGCGGCGCGCCGCTCATATTGTGGCGCATTACGAGTATATCCGTACCCATTGCGTTTATCGTTTCCGCCGTATCAATAAGCGTTTCACCCTTCTGCACCGATGAGCCGCTTGCCGTGATATTCGCCGCGTTCGCACTCATATACTTTGCCGCAAGCTCAAAGGAAAGTCTTGTTCTTGTGCTGTTCTCGTAAAACAGATTGACAACCGTTTTGCCCTGCAAATGCGGCGTCTTTTTATTCGGCTGCTGAAGTATAAGCTTCATTGTAGCCGCAGTATCAAGTATATCGCTTATATTCTTTGCGCTTAAATCCTTAAGTCCAAGCAAGTCCTTTTTCATTTTATTCTTCCCCCTTACCGCATATTGATACTTTTTTAATCATTTCGTCATCAATTACCACGTCAATATACTCATTATGTGATGTCGGAACATCCTTGCCCACATAATCCGCACGTATGGGAAGCTCGCGTCCGCCTCTGTCCACAAGGACGGCAAGCTCTATTTTCTCCGGACGTCCCATATCAAATATTTCCTCCATTGCAGAGCGAATAGTTCTGCCGGAATAAAGCACATCATCTACAAGTATGATTTTTTTATCTTCTATAGAAAAAGCAATGTCATTTCCTGCCACCACAGGGTGCTTGCTCAATCTTGTGAGGTCATCACGGTAAAAGGTTATATCAAGACTTCCGAGCGGCAGACTTATTCCCTCTATTTCTTCAATTTTTTTAATTATAAGCCTTGCCAGTGATACGCCCTTTGTCTGAATGCCTATTATAACAAGGTTATCCGTCCCCTTGTTCCTTTCTACTATCTCATAAGCAATTCTGCTCACAGCACGTTTTGCGGTTGCTTCGTCCATAAGCACCGTTATTTCTGCGTAATTTGCCATCAACTTTTCCTCCGTATTTACATACTTCACTAATTATATATTATATAACAAAAATATTTTCTTGTCTATAAAATAGCAAAAATATTCAAAAAAATTATTAAAATTTTAATTTTTTCTAACTTTTTTACAAAATACACTTGAACTCTATGTAAATTTCTGATAAAATATATGTAATAATAGCGAAAAATATGTAATATCATACACTGTATGTTTTTGAAAGGATTGAAATAAATGGATCGAACTATACTTGTTATCGAAGACGAACAGAATATTAACGACATCCTCACATTTTCACTTGGTAAAGAAGGATATAAAACTCTTTCCGCGCTTGACGGAATTACAGGTCTTGAAATGGCTCTTACAGAAAACCCCGACCTGATTCTGCTTGATGTCATGCTGCCGGGACTTGACGGCTGGGAGATATGCAAAAAGGTGCGCGAGCATTCACAGGTGCCTATCATAATGCTTACAGCGCGCGAGGACGAGGTTGATAAGGTGCTTGGACTTGAGCTTGGCGCAGACGACTACATAACAAAGCCATATTCAATGCGTGAGCTTGCGGCAAGAGTAAAGGCAAACCTCCGCAGAAGTGCGACTGTACCCGTTGTAAAGGAATCAGAGCCGGAAAATCAGGATACCATTATTTCCGGTGATCTGGCTATTAACGTAGAACGCTATGAGGTTTCAAAGAACGGTCAGACAATTGATATTACACTTCGTGAGTTTGAGCTTCTGAAATTCCTTGCCATGCAGCCGGACAAGATTTTCTCACGCGAAAAGCTTCTTGAAAATGTATGGGGATATGAATATTACGGTGATGTGCGTACTGTTGACGTTACGGTAAGACGTCTGAGAGAAAAGATTGAGGACGACCCGAGTATGCCGAAATACATTATAACAAAAAGAGGCGTCGGCTACTATTTTAATAAATAATGATTTTACTTAACACCCGAAACATTTATTGTTTTGGGTGTTTCTGAATATTACGCAGAAAGGATTTTTACTTTATGTTTAAAAGTATACGCTGGAAAATTACTCTTATATTTGTACTCCTTGTGCTTGCTACCGAGCTTTTAATCGGAGGCTTTAACATTCTCGGCATTGTCAACCACTACC
>CAMCPC010000225.1 GCA_945876665.1 uncultured Oscillospiraceae bacterium | reverse complement strand
GCCGAGGACGGCGCAGGCGCAAGCGAAAATGCAATAAAGGCTCTTGCAAAGTACGGCATAGACCTTACAAATCATAGGACGCAGCCTGTGACGGAGGATTTGATAAAGCAATGCGACCTTATTCTTACGATGACACAGGCACATAAGCAGATTTTAGAGCCGATGGCCAAGGGAAAGGTGTATACTCTCATGGAATATGTCGGTTCGCAGGGCGATGTGCAAGACCCCTACGGCGGTGATTTGGAGGAATATGAGGAGTGCGCGCAGGAGATATATGACGCGCTTGTGGACGTGGCTGAAAAGATAGCGGATAAGCAGAAAAAGTGATATGACAGAAATTGTACGAATGACAGAGGAGGACGTTACGGCGGTGGCGGAACTTGAAAAAAAGTGCTTTGCCGTTCCGTGGTCGGAAAAGTCCTTCCATGATGAAATGAAAAATAAGCTTGCGGTATACTTTGTCGCAAAATCTGACGGCAGATGTATTGGCTATGCCGGTTTCTGGAATGTATCGGGTGAGGGCGGCATAACAAATGTGGCGGTGCTGCCCGAATACCGCCGTCAGGGCATAGGCAGTATGCTTATAGCTGAAATGATAAAAACAGCCGTAAAGCTAAGACTTGATTTACTTACCCTCGAGGTGCGCAAGAGTAACATCGCAGCACAGGGACTTTACAAAAAATACGGCTTTGATATAATAGGTGAGAGAAAACGATATTATAGTGATAACGGCGAGGATGCGTGGATTATGACCAAGACCTTCGCGGAGAATGAGGAGTGATAAAGTGCTTATACTTGGAATAGAAAGCTCATGTGACGAAACAGCCGCCGCAGTTGTGCGTGACGGACGTGAGGTTTTGTCAAACGTTATAAATACACAGATAGCGCTGCATAAGAAATTCGGCGGCGTTGTGCCGGAGGTGGCGTCAAGACGGCATATCGAAACGATTGACGCAGTTATAGACGAGGCGCTTGAAGAAGCAAATGTCACCTTTGACGATATTGACGCAATAGCGGTTACATACGGCCCCGGACTTGTGGGCGCGTTGCTTGTGGGTGTGTCAACCGCAAAGGCACTTGCGTTCGCGCTCAATAAGCCGCTTGTGCCCGTACACCATATCAAGGGACACATAATGGCGAATTTTGTGGCGCATAAGGATTTAGAGCCGCCGTTTGTATGCCTTGTGGCGTCCGGTGGACACAGCCATATTGTGAGCGTTGAGGACTATACGCATCTTGAAATAATGGGCAGAACGCGTGATGACGCGGCGGGCGAGGC
Source organism: uncultured Oscillospiraceae bacterium (assembly GCA_945876665.1). GTDB lineage: Bacteria > Bacillota > Clostridia > UBA1381 > UBA1381 > Hominilimicola. Next base: position 1,878 of record CAMCPC010000225.1, on the reverse strand, counting down.
ATTTGATAAAATCGCGCGTGTGCTTGGATTGGGTTATCCCGGCGGCCCGCTTATAGACAAGCTTGCCAAGGAGGGCAACCCCAAGGCGGTAAAATTTCCGCGCGTAAGAATGGATAAAAATTCACTTGATTTTTCGTTCAGCGGAGTTAAAACGGCAGTTATAAATTACCTGCACAAGAAAGATCAAAACGGCGAGGAATACAATAAAGCCGATATTGCGGCAAGCTTTCAGGATGCCGTCACAGACGTTTTGTGTGAGCATACAATAGAAGCGGCGCAAAAGAAAAACAGCAAAATAATCGCCCTTGCGGGCGGTGTCGCGTCAAACAGTGCATTGCGCGAAAAAATGACGCGCGAGGCGGGCAAAGAGGGCATAAAGGTAGTTTATCCCGAGCCTATACTGTGTACGGATAACGCAGTTATGATAGCCTGCGCAGGCTATTACGGCTATCTTGAAAATAATTTTGCAGATATGACGCTTAACGCAGTCCCCTCATTACAGCTGTAACAGGGACACTAAAAAGGAAGAAAACAATGGAAAAATTATTTGTAGATTTAGGTAAAAATTCATATGACATACTTTTTTCGGACAGCTTTTCCGCACTGCCAAAGGCATTGGCGGATATAAACGTGCCGAAAAAGCTGCTTGTTGTGACGGACAGTAATGTTGAAAAGCTGTACGCAGACGAGGTAAATAATCTGCTTAAGGAAAACGGCTACGACAGCGCCGTTTACGCCTTTACGGCGGGTGAGGAAAACAAGAACATGGACTCAATACTTGGCATTTGCAAGGCGTGTATTGAGCATGAAATGGACAGAAAAAGCATGATTGTCGCGCTCGGCGGCGGTGTTGTGGGCGATATGGCAGGCTTTGCCGCGGCGATATTTATGCGAGGCATTGATTTCGTTCAAATACCGACAACGCTCCTTTCCCAATCGGACAGCTCCGTTGGCGGTAAGACAGGCATTGACTTTATGGAAAGCAAAAATATACTTGGTGCGTTCCATCAGCCTAAGCTTGTGTACATCAATGTGGGGACACTAAAAACACTTCCTCCCGAACAGTTTGTGTCAGGCATGGGCGAGGTTATAAAGCACGGAATAATCCGCAACGGCTCATTTTTCGACTATGTGGAGGAAAACAGCGAAAAAATAAAAACGCTTGACAGCGAAACACTGATAAAAATGGACAAGATAAACTGCTCAATCAAGGCGGACGTGGTGGAGCAGGACGAAAAGGAAATGGGATTGCGCGCAATACTTAATTTCGGTCACACAATAGGACACGCTGTTGAGTCGGCTTATGACTTTAAGATGACACATGGCGAGTGTGTTGGTATCGGCATGGTTGGCGCAAGCTATATTGCGCACAAACGCGGACTGATAGACGTGGAAACGTTAAAGCGTATAGAGAATATACTTGATATGTACGGCTTTAAAACGCGCGTGACGCTGCCGGAAAAGGAAACGGTATTCTCATTTATGCAGAAGGACAAGAAGAAAATTGCCGGCAAGCTGAAATTTGTCTTGCCTACAAAAATAGGCGAGGTAATGCAGACAACGGACGTGACAAAGGACGAGATTTTTGCCGCCTTTGATTACATAAGCGAATAGGAGAAAAATATGATTTGGCTGATTATTTCAATACTTATAATAATAGCTGACCAGCTTGTAAAATATTTTGTAGCCTCGGGAATGAGTGTAGGTGATACGGCATTTTCGGTGCTTAATTTGTTCGATATAACGTATGTTCAGAATCAGGGCGCGGCATTTTCAATCCTGTCGGGTAAACTGTCGGTTTTAAGCTTGATTTCCGTTGTATTCTGCGTAGGCGTTGTTGTGTACTGGATAAAGAAAAAGCCGACACATCCGCTTTTA
>CAMCPC010000224.1 GCA_945876665.1 uncultured Oscillospiraceae bacterium | reverse complement strand
CCCGATGAATTTGTGGTTGGCTACGGAATGGACTATGACGAACATTTCCGCAATCTTCCTTATATCGGAATACTGAAAAAAGAGGTTTACGGAGGCTGATATGAAGGCTTTGCTTGCGGCAATAAATGCCAAGTATATCCACACCTCATTGAGTGTGCGCACGCTTAAGGCTTATGCGGATTGTGATGACGTTGAATTTTGCGAGTATACAATAAATGAGCGCGCAGAGGATATTCTGCGTTCGGTGTATCTGAAAAGAGCGGACGCGGTTTTGTTTTCATGCTATATATGGAATATTGAAATGTGCCTTGCGGTGGCGCAGATGCTCAAAAAGGTCGCGCCTCACACTAAGATAATTTTCGGCGGACCTGAGGTAAGCTATGACGATGAATATATAAGGAAATATGATTTTATTGACGCTCTGATTCGCGGCGAGGGAGAGGAAACCTTTAAGGAATGGCTCGAAAAGGGCGAGGATATAAAGGGTATGACATATCGGTGCGGCGGCCAAATCATACACAATCCCGACAGGGAGCTGATACACGACATAACGAATATTCCCTTTCCCTATACAGACGAGGATATTGAGCAAAACAGGGGAAAGCTGATATACTACGAGTCAAGCCGCGGCTGTCCGTTTCGGTGCAGCTATTGTCTTTCTTCAACAATTCATAATGTGCGTTTCCGCGATATTGAAACGGTAAAGAAAGAGCTTATGTTTTTTGTGCGCCATAAGGTGCCGATTGTGAAGTTTGTTGACAGAACCTTTAACGCCGACAGAAAAAGAACCTGTGAGCTGGTGAAATTTCTGATTGACAATGCGGACGAAACCACGTTCCATTTTGAGGTGGCGGCAGATTTGATAAATGATGAACTGATTGATTTATTCAGAATTGCGCCCGCAGGACTTTTTCAGCTTGAAATAGGAGTTCAGTCCACCAACGAAAAAACGATTGACGCGATTGACCGTAAAACGGATTTTAAAGAGATTTGCAGCGCGGTAAGGCGAGTACATGAAGCCGGCGGAGTGCATATGCACCTTGATCTTATAGCAGGACTGCCGTTTGAGGATATTGCGTCATTTAAGAAATCCTTTGATGACGTGTTCAAACTAAGACCTCACGTATTGCAGCTTGGCTTTTTAAAGCTTTTACGGGGTACAAGGATACGGAGTGAAGAAGAAAAATACGGCTACAGATATAATTCAAAACCACCCTATGAGGTGTTGAAAAACGACTTCATTTCATATGATGATATACTGCTGTTAAAGGGTATAGAGGAAATTTTTGAACGCTACTACAACAGCGGAGTGTTTGAGAACGCGATGGAATATCTGCTCAAAAAATATTCATCGCCTTTTGAACTTTTCTGCGATATATGGCTGTTTTACGAGAAAAACGGCTACAGCGCTGCGGGACAGTCGCGTAACAGCTTGTACGAAATATTGTCGCAGTTTTGCTGTGATGAATTGTTCCTTGATATATTAAAGCTTGATTATTTTACAAATAACAAGGGCGCAAACACGCCTAAATGGGCGCTTAGAGAATATAACAGAAACTTACTCAAAGAGAGGTTTGAAATATTGACGGCGGAATTTGTGGCAGAAAATTTTGCGGAGTATGAGGGTATTGCGCCGAAGGAAATTGTAAAGAGATTAAATTTTGAAGAATTTGAATATGATGTTCTGGGCAACCTTGAAAGGAAAAGGAACATAATTATTTTTGACAATAAATATAACAGAAGGGTAAGAGTATGCAGGGGTTTGAAACAATAATAAACAGTATAATAACTCTCGGACTTGCGATGCTTGTGGGTTTTATAAGTGTAAAAACGAAGTATATAAGCAAGGAACAGAATAACGGAATGTCGAAAATTGTGGTGCGAGTGACGCTGCCGATGCTTGTAATAACTTCGCTGACGAGCCTTGATTTTGACAGGGAAAAGCTGATAAATTCAATAAACGTGTTGCTTGTGTCAATAGTGGTAATCGCATTTTTATATTCGGTCGGCGTGGTTATGGCAAGGCTGGGAAGAATGGAGAAATCAAAGGCGGTTATGCACCGCTGTATGACGTGCTTCGGCAACGTTGTGTTTATGGCGTTTCCGCTTATACAGGCGCTTTACGGCGCGGAGGGACTTTTGTACGCCGTAATTTTTGAGTTGGCGAATGATATGTTTTTGTGGACAGTCGGTGTGTACAGCATGAATTCAACCCATGAGAAAAAAACGTCATTACTTGAAAATTTAAAGAGGCTTTTAAACCCCGGAACAATAGCCTTTGCCATTGCGTTTGTTATGATGGCGTTCGGGCTTAAATTCACGGGAGTATTGGGAACAGTGCTGACGGGAATAGGCGGCACTACAACGTATCTGTCAATGTTTTTCATAGGAGGAACGCTTGCGCTTGTGGATTTCAGACGCATATATAAGCGAGTGTGGCTGTTTGTGCTTACCGCGGTGAAAATGATTGTTGTGCCTGTAATTCTGATACTTATACTAAGACTGTTTAATCTCGGCGATATGGTAACAGCAGTAATAGTTTTACAGGCGGCAATGCCGACATCAACAGTGCTTGTCATACTCGGAATGGAATATGGGGGAGATGTGCTGTACTGCGCGGAGGGCGTGTTTATAACGCATCTTGCCGGACTTGCAACACTGCCGCTTGTTTATTATCTGATGAGCGTGCTTTAAAATAGCGTGTAGTGCGGTTTTTCTTCGTCAAAAAACAGGTATCGGATATAATCATCAACAATGATACATACAGGACTTAATAAGAACCATAAAATCATATACGGCAGACAAATTTGACCGAGAATATTATATGGCATATTGCTGTAGCTCCACACATTGAGGTGCAGCCATAAATTAAGAATACACCCGGAGATAAATTCCAGCAGCGTGATTGTAAATGCGCCAATAAGCATTTGTATATACAGCGGTATATCCCAGGTGTATTTTTCGTTTATAAGCCCTAAAAGCACAAAGCACAGTCCGCCTAAAACAAACATACTCCAGTGCGAATATCCGCGCCACAGAATTTCAATAAGTATATATGAAATTCCACCAAAAAAGAAAAGGAATAAGTATTTAAATATTTTAGCCATAATATCAGTCCTTTTATGATGATGAGATAAATTATTGTTTATATTTGTACTTTTGAATGACCAAAAGTACGAAAA
>CAMCPC010000223.1 GCA_945876665.1 uncultured Oscillospiraceae bacterium | reverse complement strand
AATCCTGTTGATTTGGGCACACGTTGTACAGTGTTCATGAATTCGCGCGTTAAGCAGGCACAGAAAGAGGGCGCTACTGTCGGCGACATCAGTGCCGGTCTTTCCTACTCCGTTGTGCGAAACGCGCTTTACAAGGTTATAAAGCTTCGCGACCCACAGCAGATGGGCGAAAATATAGTTGTGCAGGGCGGTACATTCAACAACAATGCCATTCTGCGCTGTTTTGAGCTTTTAACAGAAAAAAATGTTGTGCGTCCCGATATTGCAGGCATAATGGGCGCGTTCGGCTCGGCAATCATCGCAAAGGAACGCTGGCAAGGCGGCGAGTGCGATATTCTGCGCGCCGATGAGCTTGACGACTTTACCTTTGACACGTCGCTTACACGCTGTCAGAAGTGCAACAACCACTGTCAGCTTACTATAACTAAATTCTCGGACGGAAGTCAGTTTGTATCGGGTAACCGCTGCGAGCGCGGCGCGGGACTGGAAAAGCCGAAAAAGCAGATGCCTAATCTGTTTGACTATAAATACAAGCGTGCATTCCAGTATAAGCCGCTAAAGGCTGAGGACGCGCCAAAGGGCGTTATCGGTATACCGAGAGTGCTGAACATATACGAAAACTATCCGCTGTGGTTCACATTCTTCACAGAGCTTGGTTTCTCCGTAAGGATTTCGGGCAGAAGCACGCACCAGCTGTACGAAAAGGGCATTGACTCAATACCGAGTGAGAGTGCTTGCTATCCCGCAAAGCTTGTCCACGGTCATATTCAGGACCTTATAGACAAGGGTGTTAAGACAATATTCTATCCGTGTATCCCCTATGAGCAGATAGAGTATTCTGACGCGGGCAACCACTTCAACTGTCCTATGGTAACCTCATATCCGGAGGTTATATACAACAACATGGACGCGGTGCGTCAGGAGGATATTAATTTCTTATATCCGTTCATCAACCTTGCAGACAGACCGTCCTTTAAGCGTCAGATGATGAAAGCTCTTAAGGATTACGGCTTTACAAAGGCTGAAATTGACGCTGCATCTGACAAGGCATTTGAGGAATTGCAGAATTACAAGCATGATATACGCAAGAAGGGCGAGGAAACATTAAAGTGGCTTGACGAGCATGACGAAAGAGGTATCGTGCTTGCGGGTCGTCCATACCACATTGACCCCGAAATCAATCACGGCATACCCGATATGATTACATCGCTTGGCTTTGCCGTACTGACGGAGGACAGTGTGGCGCACCTCGGACACCTTGAGCGCGACATCAGAGTTGTTGACCAGTGGGCATACCATACAAGACTTTATGAATCAGCGGCACAGGTTATTAAAAATCCGCGTCTTGAGCTTATTCAGCTTAACTCGTTCGGCTGCGGTCTTGATGCCGTTACAACTGATCAGGTGCAGGAAATTGTGCAGTCACACGAAAAGATTTACACAACACTTAAGATAGATGAGGTTTCAAACCTCGGTACGGCGCGTATACGTGTGCGTTCGCTCAAGGCGGCTGTCAAGGAACGTGACGCAAGCGAATTTGTACCGCACAAGATTGAGGACTACACCATAAACCGTGTGAAGTTCACAAAGGAAGAAAAATCAAAGCACACAATAATATTCCCGCAGATGTCCCCTACCCACTTCGGATTGTTCGAGGCTGTCTTGCGCGCCAACGGCTATAACGCGCTTGTGCTTGAACACGCAACGGCGGAGGACGTCGAGGCAGGTCTTAAGAGTGTTAATAATGATGCTTGTTATCCGTCAATCATGGTAACAGGTCAGCTTGTGAACGCATTTGTAAGCGGCAAGTGTGACCCAAACAACACTTCTGTTATGATTACGCAGACAGGCGGCGGCTGCCGCGCGACGAACTACATTGCATTTTTGCGTAAAGCGTTAAAGGAAGCAGGCTATCCGAATGTACCGGTTATTTCGCTTAACGTATCAGGTCTTGAGGGTAATCCGGGCTTTTCAATTACACCGAAGCTTGTTGACGGACTGCTTAAGGCTTGTACATGGGGTGATTTGCTGCTTACCGTTACTCTGCGCATACGTCCTTATGAGGTACACAAGGGCGAAACAAACGCGCTGCATGACAAGTGGCAGAAGCGTCTATATAACGACATTGTAAACAACAACCGCAAGAATTTGAAGCTTAAAAAGGTTATTGATGAAATAATCGCAGATTTTGACGCAATCGAAATTGACGAATCAGTAAAGAAACCAAAGGTCGGTGTTGTCGGTGAAATTCTTGTTAAGTTCCACCCCGACGCAAACAATAACATTATTGACGTTATTGAGTCGGAGGGCGGCGAGGCAGTTATGCCGGGACTTGCAGACTTTATGCTCTACTGTCTGTATAACAACAACTTCAAGCGCGACAATCTCGGCTCAAAGAAATCAACAGCAATGCTCTGTAACCTTGCAATCTGGGGTATCGAAAGCTACAGAAAGCATATGGCAAAGGTTATGGAAAGCAATCCGAAATTCCGGATGCGTTCACCTAAGCATATCGCGGATATTGCCGAGGGCGCAAAGAGCGTATTGCAGCTTGGTCACTGCACGGGTGAGGGCTGGTTCCTTACAGGCGAAATGATTGAGCTTATCAATTCCGGCGTACCGAATATCGCTTGCGTTCAGCCGTTTGCGTGTCTGCCGAACCACGTTACGGGCAAGGGTATGATTAAGGAGCTGCGCCGTCAGTTCCCGCAGGCAAATATCGTTGCGGTCGACTATGACCCCGGTGCGAGCGAGGTTAATCAGCTTAACCGTATTAAGCTTATGCTTGCCGTTGCATTTGAGAATATGAAAAAGAACGAAATGTATGACGCGGTTACACCGAAAACGGTTGAAAAGGAAGTTAAAGAAACTGCTAAAATTGAGAACTAAAAAAAAGCACCGCAAGGTGCTTTTTTAGTGCTCTGTTTAATCAAATAATGATACCTGATCCGCATCAGGAAGTTCATCAAAACAGCCGTTTTCTTCAAGGATATTCAAAGGATTTTTGCCTATGCCTGTGCGAAGTCTTAAGTCCTCCACGTTTCGAAATTCGCCGTTTTCCCTTTCCTTTGTAATGCTCAAAGCATCGTTTTCACTAAGTCCGGGCAAAGCGGAAAGCGGCGGCAATATTCCCTCCTCCGTCTGCAAAAAGTTTGTGGCATGGGATTTATACAAGTCCACAGGCACAAAGT
>CAMCPC010000222.1 GCA_945876665.1 uncultured Oscillospiraceae bacterium | reverse complement strand
GACGTGTTTGTCCCCTCAGCCAATGCCGATGAAGCGGCTGTAATAGAGTGAATTAACGTTTATCCCGTAGTGTCACTTAAAACACTGTGCGACCACTTCTGCGGCATAAATAAAATCCCCGTACACACAGTTGACCTTACGGATTACTTCGCTTCAAGCGCGGCGAATGTCCTTGACTTCTGCGACGTAAAGGGTCAGGAAAACGTAAAGCGCGCGCTTGAAATTGCTGCCGCAGGCAACCACAACATACTGCTCATAGGCAGTCCCGGTACAGGCAAAACAATGCTTGCACAGCGAATGCCGGGCATTCTTCCCGACCTCACCTTTGATGAGGCTCTTGAAGTAACAAAAATACACTCAATCGCAGGACTTCTCCCGAAAAATGAGCCGCTTATCATCAACAGGCCTTTCAGAAGTCCTCACCATACTATTTCAGCATCAGGACTTTCGGGAGGCGGTTCAATTCCTAAGCCGGGTGAGCTGTCACTTGCGCATAACGGAATATTATTCCTCGATGAGCTTCCGGAATTTCGGCGTGATTCACTGGAGGTACTGCGTCAGCCTCTTGAGGACGGACAGGTTACAATATCACGTGTCAATGCCACTCTTACATACCCCTGTAACATCATGCTCATTGCAAGTATGAACCCATGCAAATGCGGTTATTTCGGCGACAGCAGACGTCAGTGTACCTGTACGCCCCATCAGATTAATCAATACAGAAGCAGAATATCAGGGCCGCTTCTTGACAGAATTGATATTCAGGTAGAAGTACCCAGTGTGGATTACAATGACCTCAGCTCAACCGAAAAAGGCGAAACCAGCAGCGTCATCAAAGAGCGTGTAAACAGAACAAGAAAAATACAGCTTGAACGTTATAAGGGACTAAACATTTACTCCAATTCACAGCTTGACGCGGGCATGCTGCAAAAATTCTGTCCGCTGGGTGAAGCGGAAAACGCGATACTCCGCGCGGCATTTGATAACCTCGGTTTGAGCGCAAGAGCGCACAGCCGCATTCTTAAGGTTGCGCGTACCATTGCGGACCTTGAGGGCGCAGAAAATATCAGCAGTGCTCACATTGCTGAAGCTATACAGTACAGAAGCCTTGACAGAAAATATTTTGAATAGGTAATAAAAAACCGTCTTGAAAATCAAGGCGGTTTTATCGTGTGAAGTTATAGCTGACTTTTTTAATGCGGCATTGCGGCATAGCTGCGATCTATGGTGACAACTGTATAATAATTCGGATATTTTTCCGCAACTATATTCGCTGCAAATTTCTTTATTTCCTTTTCACCTATCTCCATATCGTGCGGTACAACACAGTCAAAAATAACATTCGTGTGCGTAGTACCCTTAACAATGCGCAAATCATGTATTGTAAGACGTGAATCAAGGTGCTTTATCTGCTCGCTTATCCATGTACGCAGCTCATTTACAAGTGAATCCTTTGTTGAAATCGGGTCAAAATGCACTACCATATGCAATCCGTCATTTTTCAGAAAGTCACGTTCGATATTGTCTATAACATCATGGTTTTCTATGACATCATCCTCTGCCGCCATTTCCACATGCACACTTGCAAACTGTCTGCCGGGGCCGTAATCATGCACCATAAGGTCATGCGTACCAAGCACTCCCTTATAGCTGAGAATTTTTTTTCTTATTGAATCCACCTGTTCTTCATCAGGCGCTTTTCCAAGCATAGGGTCAATAGTATCCCTTACAAGTCCGAAGCCGCTGTACATAATAAATGCGGCAACAGCCACACCCATCCAGCCGTCAAGCTCCACACCCGTAAAATGCGATATAGCGGCAGCAACAAGCACTGCGGAGGTGGTCACCACATCGTTACGGCTGTCCATGGCGGTCGCTTTAAGCGTCTTTGAATTGATAAGCACACCGATTTTCTTATTAAAGAACATCATCCACAGCTTAAGCAGAATTGAAAAAACAAGCACACCCGCAGACAGCAAGCTGAATTCCACATGCTCGGGATGAAGTATTTTTCCTACACTATTCTTAAACAGCTCCACGCCTATTACCATTATAAACACCGCAACCATAAGTCCCGACAGATATTCATAGCGTCCGTGTCCATACGGATGCTCCTCATCAGCAGGACGGCTTGCCAGCTTGAAGCCAAACAGGCTTATAACGCTTGAGGATGCGTCGGAAAGGTTGTTCACCGCATCGGCTGTTATTGCAACCGATCCGGAAAGCGTACCGGCTATTATTTTTCCTATAAATAACACAGCGTTGCACACTATTCCCACGATACCTGAAAACTTGCCATAGGCTGTACGCACATTGTTATCAGCGGTATTTTTATAATTCTTCACAAATTTTCTCACAAGGAAATTTGTCATTTATATTCCCCCATTATTTTTACTAATATATATTATTCATCGGTCAGATTAGTATATCATATAACAATGTAAACTTCAACCAATGATTTATGCAAAGTTTTTTACCATATGATAAATTTGTTAAGCCTATGCAAACTGTATCTTCCAAAGCGACGAAAATCGGCATCTCATAATAGAGATGCCGATTTTTCAGATTATATTTATAATTACTGTGCGATTTCCGTCCAGACCTCATCCGGAGTTTTTTGATACAGATGCGCATTTGACGCCTCTGTTATATCATAATATGCCCAATGCTCATCTGTAACGTCATTATATGTTTTTATCTCGTCAGGATTATTTTCCAGATACTCCTTATCGCAGCTTCTTTCAAGCATTCGGTTTACAATGCTGATAACCTCTGCTCTTGTAATTGCGTTATACGGTCTGAAGGATCCATCCTCATAACCCTCGATTATTCCATACTGTTCCATGAACCCTAATTGAGGTGCATACCAGTTATCCTCTGACACATCAGGGAAAGATGATGAATAATCCTTATTGCTGTCCATTTTTTCGGTAATAAGACGAGAGAACATTACCGTCACTTCTGCTCTTGTTATGGACTCATCCGGCATGAATATTTCATCCGGGTATCCTGCCATAAACAGATGTGACAGCAACTTTTTTCGAGTTATATTTTTAGTATTTTTCATAAACAACAATATATTTTCATATATATGTTGTACGGAAAGGTCTGTGGGAGAATGAAGGATTAGTCCGAAAAAACCGTATTGTGAAAAAATACGATTTTTTGAATCGGCTATTTTTTTGAATAAATGTACA
>CAMCPC010000221.1 GCA_945876665.1 uncultured Oscillospiraceae bacterium | reverse complement strand
GTCCTTGATGTGTATCAGTTTTTTATCCGTCATCATCGGGAAGCTTTCCCACGCGTCATCATACTCCGAAAATGGCACATCAGCGCCGTCAAGCTTTATATGGTTAAATTCCGGAAATCCGCCGTCGGGAACGCAATCCGTTACGCGCTTTACGTACATTTCGCGCAGAAAATCCTCCTCGCCGTAAAACACATATAAAGGTGACAAATTACCTTCCTTAAGCTGTTTTTTCAGTTTCAGTAAATCATCATTTTTCTTTGCTGCCATAGCTATTCCTTCCTATTAAATGTATCTATACTAACTTTTCCGTTCTTTTCGACCGTAAACCGCACATCACCGTCATAGTCGGTGCGGTAAAGCTCTGTATCCGCTAAATTTTCCAGCACCTCGTCATTCGGCAGCGCGTATTCGTTATCCTCGCCAACACTTATTACAGCATACTCCGGCGCAACTGCCTTAACCCATTCGCGGCTTGTAGCCGTTTTTGAGCCGTGGTGCGCCACCTTTAATAAATCCGCGTGCATTACGTTGCCCGTATCAAGCAGACACTTTTCCGCAAATGCAGACATATCACCCGTGAACATTGCAGAAAATCCGCCGTACTCCACGTAGTATATGTATGAGGTATCGTTCTCATCATCGCTTATCGCCGTCTTTTTGGTCGGCGGAATAATACGTATTGTCATACCATTATTATATGTAAGAAGTGTTTCCTCCGATATATAATGCACAGCCGTGCCGTTTTCCGCTGCGGCATTTTCTATCTCCGCTCTCCATTCACTGCCCTCCATATTATCGGGCAAAAATAAATTCCTTACCTTTATATTCTCCATTGCAGCAATAATTCCCTGCACATGGTCCTGATGATAATGACTTACAAAAGCGCTGTCCACCTTTGTTATCCCCTCTGTTTCGAGGTATTCGAGATACACCTTTTCTCCGGGATTATAATCGGAATATACATTTCCGCCTCCACCGTCTATAAGAACGTTGAACCTGTGCGGTGCGCTGATAAGAGCGCCGTCGCCTTGTCCCACGTTGACAAAGGTTATTTCCACATCATTAAGCCGCATAACCTCACAGGTGACCGCCGACACCGTAAGCGCGGCTGCCGCAAACAGCGCAATCCTTGCGTGTTGTTTCTTATTTTTAATGTACTTGACCGCCGCTACCATTATAAAGAAATATATAAGCAGGCACACAATCCCCGGCTTTGGCAGCGCGATATTGAGAAAGCTTATTTTATCAATCCATATGGGCAGATATTTAAGCACAAACAGCATACAGCTTGCCGCCTGACCGATAACGGGCGCGGTATGGAAAAGCGCCAGCATTGCTATAAGCAGCGGTGACAGCACAAGCAGCACTCCAACGCACGGCAGCATAACAAATGAAACCAGTATCGAGTAAAATGTCACATCATTGAAGAAATATGCCGTAATCGGTATAAGTCCTATTGTACAGATTAACCCGATTGCCACCGACCGCCGTATATATTTTACTTTGATAAATTTCAGCTTTCCGTATACGAAATCGAAGAAGTAATATATAAGAATACTTGACAGCATTGACATCACAAATCCTGTGTCATAATACACAAGCGGATTTATAATTCCAATAATAATCGCCGTCATACCGATTACGTCAAGGTAATACACGCGTCCGTAACGGAATTTCAGGAATGTGAACAGCGCAAGCATTATGCTCAGCTTTACAAACACGCTGCTGTGGAAATTTACAAGCGCATATAATATAAGAAGAAACACGGTTAATATGTCGCGTTTTTTCTTATCAAACGCGCCCAGAACAAATGACATAAGCGACATAAACAGCATTATGTGCAGATATGCAGGGTAATAAAACCGTTTAAGTCCTGTTCTTATAAGCACCTTGTCAAAGTCATCGGAAAATTCCTTTTTGTTTCCCGTCAGCACCGCCTTCATAATGGCGCTGTAATCGCCCTTATAGTTATCACTTATCACATCGGAAACAAAATTTTTCACACCCATGCCGAGCGCGTAAAGTGAATAATCCCTTATTTTTTCGGACGACAGCTGTACATCTGACGAGTACAGCTTAAAGAAAATACTTTTGCTCTTGTAATACTTTGCAAAGTCAAAGCCGTTTTCGTTCATCCTTGTCGGCAGATTTTCCAAAAAACCGCTGAATGTAACGGTATCTCCATACCGAAAACCCGAGGCGGCTGTAAGCAGTATCTTTTCCTTTGCTTCTTTCTCCTCGCCTGCGTGATTGACTTTTCTCACACTCACCACATACTGCACATTACTCTCGCTTTGTTCGGGAATTTGTGAAATACGTCCTGTGAGAGTGATATAACGTCCGACATATTCCGACATATCCCGCCTGTCCGTATCCTCGCTGTAACGGCACAAAACCGCGCCCATGACCAGCGCAAGTACCATAACAAATATTTTTATATTGAATTTATGTTTAAAAATTGCCTGAATTGTCAATACCAATATAAGGGACAGCATGAAGATTAATGCAAATCCCGATGCAATCCGCTCGCTAAGGTATATACCGGCGGCAAAGAATACCGCTATTCTGATATATTCTGCCATATATATAACTCCTCTATAATGTTTATTATATCAAATAGGCGTTTCCTTTGCAATTAAATGTAACTTTTGTAATGTTTGTAATATTAATGTAACGTAAAATAGTCTTTTTTACAAATCTGAAGCATTTTTGTTGTAATTTGCCTGTAATAATACCTGTTTTTCTGTAATTTTCAAAAAAATCATTTTTGTCAAAAATTACATGGCAAACGTATATTAAATTGACTTTTAAGGACTATTTGCACAAAAAACAGAGGTGGTTTTATTACAAAACGCACATTTATATTACTGTTTTGTTACAAAATCAATACAAATAAATTAAAAAAAGTGTTGACAAATGATTTGATATGGTGTATAATGCCCTTTGTAATGATTTGGAAACATTTTAGTAATCAAAACGAAATTTAAGTAAGGTTGTTGAAATATACTTTGCTTGAAATATTAGGAGGTTTTATTTTATGAGGAACTTTAAGCATTCAATTATCGCTGTTATAGCGGTTGCAATGATAAGTTCACTTGCGGCAGCACAGGCTGCGGATTTGAAAAATTCAAAAATTGAAAGAGAACTGAAAATAAACGCGGCGGCAGCTCAGCAGAATATCACAATCGCTGAAAAGGATATTACAGACGCTGTAAA
>CAMCPC010000220.1 GCA_945876665.1 uncultured Oscillospiraceae bacterium | reverse complement strand
TGCGGCGCTTTGTAGCTTTCGATATAATCAAGCATTTCATTTTCGTCCGTGAACACCTTATATAAAAGTCTGCACGCCTCGCGCAGGAATTTATGCTCCACTGCAACGTCAAGCATATTCAGCATCGCGTCATAATATCCGTTTATGTTGAGTATGGCAATAGCCTTGTTATGTCTTTCAAGCTGTTTCAGTGTGAACACCTCAAAAAATTCTTCAAATGTGCCGATACCGCCCGGAACAATAATAAACGCGTCCGCCCTGTCCTCCATTATGCGTTTTCTTTCACGCATACTGTCGGTCTTGATAAGCTCTGTGCATTTGGAAAAAATTCTTCCATCAACGCCCATATCTTCTTCCTCGAAGAAATCAGGCACAACGCCGACTATATTTCCGTTTTTTTCATAAGCGCCGCGCGCAACGGCGCCCATAAGTCCCGACGCGCCTGCTCCGTAAACAAGCCCATGTCCTCTGTCCGCTATATCACGTCCAAGCTGTTCCACTCGGTCAATGAATGTTTTGTCAATCGTACTGCTCGAAGCACCGAATACACAAATGTTCATATGTGCTGCCTCCAATCTTTTTATTAGCTAACTTTATTTTATCATAAATTATATTATTTGTAAATAAATTATCATCTATGCAATTGAATTTTATATGCTCCTGTGTTATAATATAAGAAATTATGCGAGGGAGGGAAAACAGATGTACGTTGTTGATTTGCATAACCATACAAAGTTCAGCTATGACGGCTCGAACACGCCTGAGGAAATAATCGAAAATGCGATTAACAGCGGTGTTGACGTAATCGGCATAACCGACCATCAGTTTTCCATAGGCGACAATCTTCCCATGTATTATGAGTATATTCAGCATTGTAAGATAAAATACGCTGATAAAATAAGAGTGCTGTGCGGTCTGGAAATAGGTACGCGTCCGTCGCCGCCGCAAGCACTGCCACAGGCAACGGAGCAGTTTGACTATGTGCTGTTTGAATGTCTTGATAATCCGCGCGCAATGGATTTGTATGAATTTCTTGAATGGCGCAGACAGTTTAAATGCAAGGCAGGTCTTGCTCACACGGATATTTTTAAGCTCGGCGAAATGTACGGACTGGATATTATAAAGCTTATGCGTGACAATGATATTTTCTGGGAGCTGAACACGTCGGGAAATTATATGTACTACTATGATTTCCTCACAAATGAAAAGAAACAGCAGATTATAAAGGAAAGCGGCATACCTGTAAGTGTTGGCTCGGACACGCATTACATAGCGGAGTACCGCAAAAAGCAGATACGCAGGGCGAACGAGCTTTTGCAGCGGCTTAGTATTCCGCTGCCGTAATAGAAAAACGGAGATAGAATAAATGATACTTGCAATAGATATTGGAAACACAAATATAGTAGTTGGCTGCTGTGAGGAAAAGAAAATTTTATTAATGGAGCGCCTTACCACAAATCACACCGCTACGGCACTGGAATATGCTATTTCGCTGAAGGCAATTCTTGAATTGTCCGGCGTGGATAAAAAGGATATAAACGGCGCGATAATTTCATCTGTTGTCCCATCAGTAACATACACAGTCAGAACGGCGGTAAAGAAACTTATCGGCGTTGACGCGCTGGTGATAGGTCCGGGCATAAAAACGGGTCTTAGCATAAAGACGGACAATCCGGCGCAGCTTGGAAGCGACCTTGTAGTTGACGCGGTGGCGGGAATACAGGAATACGGCGCGCCGCTTGTAATTTTTGATCTTGGCACTGCCACGACTGTTTCTGTGATAAATAAGGAAAAGGAATATCTCGGCGGTATGATACTGCCGGGAATGATGATTTCGCTTAACGCAATGGTCAGCGGCACGTCACAGCTGCCGAAAATTAGCCTTGAAAAGCCGAAAAAGCTTATCGGTACAAACACAATCGACTGTATGAAAAGCGGTATTCTTTACGGAACGGCATCAAGCATGGACGGAATAATTGACCGTATACGTGACGAGATTGGTGATGTAACCGTTGTCGCAACGGGCGGACTGGCAGGAACGATTGTGCCGCTGTGCCGCAATAAGGTTATCCTTGATGATGAGCTGCTCATAAAGGGACTTATGATAATTTATAATAAGAATATCTGACACAAAAAAATCTGATGGAAGTCCATCAGATTTTTTGGTTGTACTATATTATTCGTTTATGTAGCCCATCATAGCCTTTGCGCAGTTAGGGCAGATATTTTTGCCGCCGAACTGGAAGATATTCTTTGCGTCACCGCAGAATATACATGAAGGCTCATATTTCTTAAGAACGATAGAGTTGTCTTCTGTATAGATTTCCATTGAGTCACCTGTGTCAATACCGAATTTTCTTCTTAATTCAACAGGAATAACTATTCTTCCAAGCTCGTCTACCTTTCTGACAATACCTACTGATTTCATAATTAAAATCCTCCTTTAGTTTTTTTAACGCAACCTAATTATAACATAAAATTAGGAGCTTGTCAACAAAAAAGGAAAAATAAGTAATTTTGCTGAAAGGTGACTGTTTATGCGGTTTCCAGCGCAAGCCACATGGAAATTGCCTTGGAATTTACGTATCTTGCCGCCATTTTTCTGGAAGTTATGACCTTTTCGGATAAACTAATTGTTTTTTCGGGGTTTATCCGCGTGGCAATCTGTCTGAGGGAGTCCTTTTTATCAATGTTAATTATTCTTTCGCCTGCGTCCGTCTGCAAAAGCGTCACATCACGCAGGAAGGACAGCCAGAAATCCAGTATTTCCGCAAGACTTTCCTTGTTTTCCTCTATAAATTTCTGAATGATAAATGCCGCGTGACGGTCAGCTGAAATTAATGAAAACAGCTTTTCAAGCGACGCGGCGCGCAGTGTTTCAAAATTTTCGTTGCTTATTACACTGTCCGCTGTTTGCGGAATGCCTGCACAGTATTTTACGAGAAACGGAAGTCTTTCCGTTTCCTCAGGATATTTGTTTCTGATGTAATTTTCAACTGCTTCATCTGATACGTTAGGGAAGTGTATCAGAGTAAAGCGCGATAATATCGTTTGCAGCAGAAGTGATGAATTTTCTGTTATGATTATGAATACAGCGTATTCGGGAGGTTCTTCAAAGGTTTTCAGAAATACATTCTGCGCCGCCTCCGTAAGCTGTGCGCCGTCCTCTATGATGTATACCTTGCGCGCAGAATTAAACGGCTTTATTGCCACGTTTTCCTCAA
>CAMCPC010000219.1 GCA_945876665.1 uncultured Oscillospiraceae bacterium | reverse complement strand
TCATACTCAATCCCAAGTTCATTAAGTCTGTCCATCTGCTCGCGGATTGCGCCGTAAACACACGGGTCACCCGTGTGCAGACGGACAATATTTTTAGTGTCCCCCTGTTTCATCACATCAACAACCTCATCAAGAGTCATCTTTGCACTGTTATATATTTTAGTGTCCCCTTTTGCATACTGCAAAAGCTCAGGGTTTACAAGCGAACCTGCATAAATTATAATGTCCGCTTCCTCTATAAGTTTTTTCCCTCTCAACGTTATAAGGTCAGCCGCGCCGCTGCCCGCACCTACGAAATGTACCATTTTATATCACCCAAAATCTTATCCGCGTCAGTGGTCTTGCCTATGACGCCATACTTTTTTGAAAACATCACCGCGCCGATATTTAAATCGGTGCGCCTTTTGAGATACATATCAATTCTGTCCATCAATATATCAATCGTTTTAGTGTCCCTGATTATTTCATATGCCTCATCAGTAGTAACGCAGTCAAGGATTTTTCCAAAATCCTCAACTCCCGCAAGCGCGGCGCACAGCGCAAGTGTTTCCATACGTCCGTCAGCGTATTTTGAATGTGTGTTCATTATACCGCTGCCAAGCTTTGCAAGCTTACCCATATGGGAAATTATAAGCACTTGCGAAAATCCCAAATCTGACGCGTAATCAATCGCGTCACCGATAAAATTACTGCACTGCACCGCATTTGTTATGCCGTATTCCTCACGGGCAAATTCCTCTCCGTAATTTCCCGGCACAATAACAACAGTGCTGTCACCTGTTTCACGGCGCGTTTTCATCTCTAAAAAAACAGTATCTAAAATCGCCTTTTCACTCATCGGCTCAACAATTCCGCTTGTGCCGAGAATTGAAATACCGCCCTCAATGCCAAGGCGCACATTAAAGGTTTTCTTTGCGATTTCCTCGCCGTTCGGCACGGAAATTACGACCTTTATACCTCCGTCATAGTCGTACTGACTACACACCTCGCCTACCGCGGTGCGTATCATCTGACGCGGCACACTGTTTATCGCCGCGCTGCCCACAGGCTGATCAAGTCCGCTTTTCGTAACGCGTCCGATACCCTCGCCGCCGTCTATTTTTACTCCGTTATCCTCCCTGCGTACTGTGGCGCAAATCATCAGACCGTCAGTCACGTCAGGGTCGTCACCGCTGTACTTTTTCACGGCACAGGAAACGTAATCCTCTTCAATTTTTATATTATCAATATCAAAGCTTACATTCTCGCCCGACGGCAGCGTTATGCTTTCCACGAACACCATATCGTCCGCCAAAAGCATTCTTGCCGCCGCCTTTGCCGCCGCCGCGGCACAGGTGCCTGTAGTATAGCCTTTTTTCAAAAATCTGCCGCTTTTCATTTCTTTCTCCAAATCAAAAAATCATATACATTATTATATAATGTATATGATTTTCTGTCAAATAATTTTATAGCTTTTTAACACCAAGTGTAACTGTTTCGCCGTTAATATTCCATTCCTTTGTGTTGCCGTCAGCTGTGGCTGTATCAATTTCATCAGCAAGGGTTTCGTCCTTGATTGTGGCCTCATTTTTAGTAATAACAGCGGCAATCTTGTCATTACCCTGACAGCTTACCTTGATGTGATCCATAACCTCAAAATCGGAGTCCTTTCTCATGGTCTGGATTTTTGAGATTATCTCACGCACAAAGCCTTCCTCAATCAATTCCTCTGAAAGATTTGTGTCAAGCACAACGGTAATACCGTAATCGCTGTTTGACTCAAAGCCCTCTGTCTGAGCAGTTTCGATAAGCAAATCCTCCTTGGATAATGCTTCTTCGTTTCCGTCAACGGTAATTTTAAGAGTACCTGTTTCCTTAAGCTCTGCCATTGCCGCGTTGCCGTCAATGTTTGCAAGAATTTCTCTTACGGCATTAATGTTCTTTCCGAAGCGTCTGCCAAGAGTCTTTAGCTGCGGCTTGAAGCTGTATGAAGTAAAGCTTGCCACGTCATCCGTAAATTCAACCTTCTTCACGTTCAGCTCATCTTCAATTATATCTACATAATACTCGCCAAGCGTTTCGGGAGCCTTTACAAACATTGTGCCAATCGGCTGACGGTTCTTGATATTAGCCGTGTTACGGCACGCGCGTCCAAGCACAACTATGTCAAGCACTTCCTCCATATTCTTTTCAAGCTCCTTGTCGATAAGCTTCTCATCATACTTCGGGAAGTCGCACAGGTGAATACTCTCGGGAGCGTCCTTATCAATGCTTCTTACAAGGTTCTGATAAATATCCTCGGTCATGAACGGAATCATCGGTGCGGCTGCCTTGCAAAGTGTTACAAGGGCGGTGTAAAGCGTCATGTATGCGTTAATCTTATCCTGCGGCATATCCTTTACCCAGAAACGCGCTCTTGAACGTCTTACATACCAGTTTGAAAGCTCGTCAACGAAATCATCAAGTGCTCTCGCCGTTTCAGTAATCTTGTAGTTTGCAAGATTTTCGTCAACCGTCTTTACAAGCGTGTTAAGCTTTGACAAAAGCCACTTATCCATTACAGACAGCTTGTCATATTCAAGGGTGTATTTTGTCGCGTCAAAGTTATCTATGTTCGCATACAGCACGAAGAACGCGTATGTGTTCCATAGCGTGCCCATGAACTTGCGCTGTCCCTCGGAAACCGCACCGTCATGGAAGCGGTTCGGCAGCCACGGCGCACTGTTTGAATAGAAGTACCAGCGGATAGCGTCAGCGCCGTGCTTTTCGAGTGCGTCAAACGGGTCAACTGCGTTGCCCTTTGACTTTGACATCTTCTGACCGTTTTCGTCCTGAACGTGTCCAAGTACGATTACGTTCTTATAAGGCGCTTTATTGAAAATAAGTGTTGATTCTGCAAGCAGTGAATAGAACCAGCCTCTTGTCTGGTCAACCGCCTCACTGATGAAATCAGCCGGGAAGTTTTCCTCAAATATATCCTTATTTTCAAACGGATAGTGCCACTGCGCAAAAGGCATAGCGCCGCTGTCAAACCAGCAGTCGATAACCTCGCTGACTCTGTGCATTTCCTTGCCGCACTCAGGACACTTGATTGTTACAGCATCGATAAACGGTCTGTGAAGCTCGATTTCATCAGGACAGTTATCCGACATTGATTTAAGCTCTTCTATTGAACCGATTGCGTGTCTGTGACCGCACTCGCATTCCCAGATATTAAGCGGAGTACCCCAGTAACGGTTACGGCTGATACCCCAGTCCT
>CAMCPC010000218.1 GCA_945876665.1 uncultured Oscillospiraceae bacterium | reverse complement strand
AACGTCGATGATACTTGGCGGGCGACTGCCTGGGAAAGTAGAAAGTTGCCGGAACTTATGGCCCGTTGGTCAAGCGGTTAAGACACCGCCCTTTCACGGCGGTAACGCGGGTTCGATTCCCGCACGGGTCACCAAAAATTATTTAAACAGCCTTTCTTGTAAAGGCTGTTTAATCTATTATATACTATTGACTTTTTCATAGTTTTATGATAATATAGTTAAAGATATGGACCATTAGCTCAGTTGGTTAGAGCATCCGGCTCATAACCGGACGGTCCTAGGTTCGAGTCCTAGATGGTCCACCAACGAAGAACTATACGAACACTTGTTCGTATGGTTCTCTTTTTTTGTACCCGAACACCTTACTGAAAAAAATCGGATTCTTTGTTATCTTTGTCCTTGTCATTTGAATTATCTTCGTTTTCGTCATCATCTTTTATCATAAAGCTTTCTGCCATTGTATACAGCAATTTTTTTAACTTCGGACTAAGCTCATGGGGTTCGTTACTCGCTTTTTCAGGCATTTCTCTCATTTGTCGTTCATTCTCAAACAGTCGCTCCATTTCTTCATACTTAAATTCGCGCGTATCGCCCGAAAAAAAGCAAACAATCGCCATTTTGTCGGGATATATGTATATCTTATGAATTAAAATTCGGAGCAGTTTGTCTCGCATTTCAGGGTTTCCTGCATCGCCTATAAATCCATCTAAAAATCTCCGGACTTGATGCGATGTCAAATGAAACTGATTCCTATTCTGTTCTTCAATAATAGCATCCTTTAACATGTTCTTTTCATTTTCAAGTACATTCATACGTTCTGCAGTTGTAGAGTTGAAAACGCCCGCCTCGATTGCTTTCATTATGTTAGCCAGTTTATCTTCAACATCTTTCAGCTTAGCTTTTAGCGAAGTTTCATAAGCCTTGTTATCTTCATTTTGAAAATTATGATATGCGCAAATCACCTCAGCAAGTAAGAGGCGATTAACAGAATCACCAATTAACTCATTAAGTACGTGGACTACTATCTTTTCCAAAAAATCCTTGCGCATATTTTTCATATCACATTTATGTTTTCTATGGTTGTTGCAAGAGTAATAGTAGTATAGATTGCCTCCCTTACTGGTGCCGCTCATGCCCTGCATTGGTCCGCCGCAAACTCCACAGTAAAGTTTGTCAGATAACCAATAGTCTGCAATCGGAGCGTTGGCATCCATCTTTTTTATCGCTCCTTTTCCACCGCGTTTATTTGCCTGCAGTTTGCGCTGTGCCTCGTTAAAGACTGAATCTTCAATAAGGCGCGGCATACCGTCAGGTATAATAACATCCCCGAATTTATATTCCCCGATGTATGACCTATTCGTAAGAATATGGCGAAGCGAATTTACCGTAAATTCTTTTCCTGTATTTGTTTTAAAACCAGAGTTGTTGAGGTCATTGCAGATTTTCTGCATCGGAACACCTTCTACATATTCTGTGAAGATACGGAGTACAATTGGAGCAGCATTCTCGTCAATTTCATATTTCTGATTTACCTTTCCGATATAGCCGAAAATCTTTACACCGTTGTATAGAGCGTTCTCGGCGTTGTAATTCATACCGCGCATAACATTCTTTCTGTGCGATACTATGAAGCTTGCCGCCATAGCTTCATAAATGGATTCCATCAGGATTTGTGTAGCTTCGTCATCATCAGGAATTGTTTCTGCCACATACTCAATTTTTACCCCACAATCTCGCAAACGCTTTTTTGCGATAACAGAGTCGCATCTGTCCCTCGACAATCTGTCAGTCTTCCACAAAATCAAATACGCCGGCTTTAGTTTTTCAACCTCATACAGCATTAGCTGAAACTCTGGTCTGTCGTCTCGTGTGCCGCTTATTGCGTGGTCTTCATATTCCTTGATAATATGATACCCGTGTTTTTCAGCATATTCGTGTGCTGCTTCTCTTTGTTGGACAATACTAACGTCTCGCTGAGCCTCACTACTGTAACGGTAATAACAAATTGCGTTACGACCGGGATTTTGCGTAAACCGTTTAGCTGCACTCATATAATCACCTACTTTCTATATTCAAATTATATCATAAAGTGTTCGTTTTATCGACCAAAACATAATAAAAAATCCTTGTTTTATTATGTTTTTCTTATATATAGAACAAAATTAAAACAAATTAAACTCGCTCTGCTCGTTTCGGGTGTAATAGTGGATATTTAAAGTCTAAATGAGATATGAGTATAAAAACAAGATGTAAACGGAAAGGGAGTGAATTTTATGTTTCAAAATCAGAGGTATCAAACTAAAGGCATAGCTGAAGAATTATCGCCTGTCTTGCAGGCTGTGCTTTGGCAGCTAATCGATGAAATGGAGGTAGATGAAAAAGATTACTTGCAGATTTTCGAACTATCAGGCAGCGGTAACGAGCAGGTTATCCTACATAAACAGGAACAACCATCATACAAAAAGACATATCGCATCAGACTTTGTAATACGCCTTTATTCGTTGGAAAAATTTTCGTAATTGATGACGGAAATTATACAACGATGATGAAAGCAGATGAATATTAAGCAAGGAGGAACATGAAAATGGAAGAAATGAAAATTTGTGAACACTGTGGAACAACAGTTGAGCTATCGGACGGCGAATATTTGGACGGTGAGTTTTACTGCCGTCATTGCCTTGATGATCTGACGATTGTATGTGAGAATTGCGGCGAGCGTGTTTTGCGCGGGGAATCCGTAGAAGAACGAATCTGCCAAACGTGTTATGATGAGGATTATTGCCGTTGCGACTGCTGCGGTCATCTTATGCACAATGATGATGCCAACTATTATAACGGCTACACTTATTGTGATGACTGTTACAGTGACCGTCATCACGAATTCATTGAGGAGTACGACTACAAGCCGACTCCCATATTCTATGGATCAGGTCAGCCGCACTACGGTGTGGAGCTTGAAATTGACAGCGGTGGCGAATACGACAGCAGCGCGGAGGACTTTGGCAAAATAGCAAACAAGAACAATACACATCTGTATTTCAAGCATGACGGTTCGCTTGAGGACGGCTTGGAAATAGTAAGTCACCCCGCAACGCTTGACTATCATTTACATAACATTCCGTGGAAAGAAATAATGAAAAGAGCGCGGGAGCTTAAATATCTCAGTCATACCGCGCAAACCTGCGGACTGCATATACATATTAATCGTGCTGCGCTTGGTGAGACAGTCGAGGAACAGGAAAAT
>CAMCPC010000217.1 GCA_945876665.1 uncultured Oscillospiraceae bacterium | reverse complement strand
TTGTCACGTCCCACGCTTACGCGGTTCGCCATTTTCTGCGCATCGTCAGTAGGTCTTGCAATTATATGTTTGTTTATAAGTCCCGAAACACTCTCTGCCGCCTTTGCAGCCGCGTCAACCGCCGCCGTAACGGCGCTTACGCTGCCCTGTACCTTGACCGCCATGATAAGCGGCACTTCTACAGTTTCGGCATTGGCAGGCTTGTTTGAGTCAATCGCGATTACCTTTACGTCCGCTGCTTTTGCGGCTGCGTCCGCCGCGGTTATCGCGGTTACAAACCCGAACATTTCGATAATTCCTATTGCGTCATTCATGTTCATTCAACCCTTTCCTTATATGATTAGGATTAGATTAAGTCTTTTCTGACGTAAGCTATTTTCAGTCCCTTTTGAGCAAGGTTTGTTTCAAGAGCCTCGTTCATTTCCTCAAGCGGGAATCTGTGTGTTATAAGTTCCTTAATCGGAAGTCCGATTGCGTTTGCTCTCTTAAGGAAATCAAATGTTGTAGCATAATCTCTAAGAGTATAAACCCATGAGCCTACAAGCGTTATTTCCTTTGAGCAAAGGTCAAAGTGCGGATTGATTGTTGCATCGCCGCCGTTGATGAAGAAACCAAGCTCACAAAGTCCGCCGCCGTTTCTGATGAACTTATAGATATTTGCATGAGCAATGGGTGAACCTGTACACTGGAACGCAAAGTCTGCAAGATAACCGCCGAACGCGTCCTCAACTGCGCCTGCAAGAGCGTCAATGCCCTTGTGATTCATAAAGTTCACAGTCTTGTCAGCGCCCATTCTCTTGGCAAATTCAAGTCTCTGCTCATTACCGTCAACTGCAACAATGTTTTCAATACCCATTGTGCGGAGAATTGCTATACAGATAAGACCGATAGGACCGCAGCCCTGAACAACAACTCTTGAATTAAATCTCAATATATTTGTTGTCTTGGCTCTCTCAACTGCGTGAATAAGCACCGCGCAAGGCTCGATAAGAATTCTTGAATCAAGGTCAAGGTCGCTTACGTTAAATACTGTAGAACCGCCTCTGATAAATATGTAATCACTGTACCAGCCGTTCAGGTGAACATCATCATCGGGAAGAAGTCCGTAAACGTCCGCGCCGCCGACATTCTGCTTGTTAAGGTCAAACATTGTGATGTCAGGGTTGTCCTTGAATATCATACAAGTAACAACCTTGTCGCCGATATTAAGCGGCTTGCCGGCGCTGTCCTTCTTAACGTTCTTACCCATTGCTACGATTTCGCCGGTGCCCTCGTGACCGAGAACAACAGGGATAAGTGAGAATGGGTCGTTCTTGTATTCATGAGCATCAGTACCGCATATGCCGCAGCCCTCAACTCTTACAAGAATATCATCGTCACCAAGCGGAGGGATTGGATATTCCTGAATTTCAAAATGCTTAAGCTCTGTCATCATAGCGACCTTGGCTGTCTTTGGAATAGCGCCGTTTGAGCCGCCGCATGAACAGTTGCCGCCGCACTGCTTTGCAGGAGCTGCTGCCGGAGCGCCGCCTGTCATTTCGCGCAAAACCTGTTCCACAAGCTTTGCAACTTCATTTTCGTTTATGTTCAAGTTTATCAACTCCTTTTATATTAATGTAGGAATTTATTTGTTATATAATGTTAAGTGCGTCTGAAAGTACGCAGCGTCTTTGACGCGTAAAGCTTCTTGGAGAAGTGATACCCTCGCCTGTAGGACCTGCGATTGTAAATGTTGTCCAGCCCTCGGCGTTGAAGCCTATACCGGCATATGACGGAGCATTCTTTACAAATATTGTTGTGCAGATTGCCTTTGCATACTGCGTCATGTGGTCAACGTTCTTTGAGTGCAGATGCGCGCTGTGACGGTTGCCGTGTTCAGCCTTGACAGCCATTTCAACAGCCTCGTCAAAGGTGTCTACTCTTACTATAGGAAGTATCGGCATCATAAGCTCTGTCTGAACAAATGCCTGTGAAAACTCTGTTTCACAAATGATACATCTTACATCGTCCTTTGCCTGAATACCGATTTGTGCAAGAATTTTCTTTGCGTCACGGCCAACCCAGTCCTTATTGATAACTCTCTTTGGCTTGTCGCCCTCTTTCTTTGGCTTTGACCATACAAGGACAACGTCCTCAAGCTGCTTAACCTGCGCTTCATTAATCATGTACGCGCCGTTCTTCAGCATATGGTGGATAAGCTCATCTGCCACATTTCTCATTACGAAGCATTCCTTTTCAGCGATACACGGAAGATTATTATCAAATGTACAACCATCGATAATATCCTTCGCAGCCTTTGGAATGTCGGCTGTGTCGTCAACTACTACCGGCGGATTGCCTGCGCCTGCGCCGATTGCCTTCTTTCCGCTTGAAAGAAGCATCTTTACAACGCCCGGACCGCCTGTTGCAACAAGCATTCTTACTGACGGGTCGTTTACCATCTTATTTGATGTTTCCATTGTCGGATTTGCAACAGTGGCAACGATATTTTCGGGACCGCCCGCTGCAAGCACCGCTCTGTTTACAAGGTCAACAGCGTATGCTGAGATTCTCTTTGCGTGCGGGTGCGGATTGAACAAAACTCCGTTTCCTGCCGCAAGCATACAAATACTGTTACAGATTACTGTACAGCTTGGATTTGTTGACGGTGTAATCGCGCCGATTATGCCGAACGGAGCCATCTCAACAAGTGTCAAGCCTCTGTCGCCTGCTAATGCTCTTGTTTCCAGATCAGATGTACCAAGTGTTTTATCAGCAACAAGGTGATGCTTCAAAATCTTGTGGTACACGTTACCCATCTTTGTATCCTCAACGGCAAGCTTTGCCATTGTTTCAGCTTCCTCATGGGTAAGACGTCTGATTTCCTTTATAATATTTTCTCTTTGTTCTTTATTATAATGTCTAAAGGTCGTGTAAGCTTTGTTACAAGCCGCAATGGCCTCCTCCATTGTATCAAACACACCTATCTGCTTTCTTTTAGGTTTGTTGTCAATAGCTGAAAGATCCATACCTGCAAGTACATTCTTAACTATTTCGCTTACCTGCTTTTCATCTACCATTAGATTTTCCAACCTCCTTATTTAAAGCGTGCCTTGAAGTATTCTGCAGCAACCATTGCAAGAACTGTGTCCTGCTCCTTAGTTCCGCCCGAAACTCCGACACCGCCGTATATTTTATCTCCCCTCTTAAGCGGATAGCCTCCGCCCAGAAGTAATATACCATTTCCGTTTGTCAGTCCGTCAAGC
>CAMCPC010000216.1 GCA_945876665.1 uncultured Oscillospiraceae bacterium | reverse complement strand
AAGGCTGTCGTCAGACAGCCAATCTCCTGTATTCCTCCTTCATATATCCCGACAAATCCTCTATTTCAAGCGAAAATTCCACAAACCCCCGCGCGTAATACGACAGGTCGTAGGGCTGAAAGAATATCACAAGCTTATCACCGCTTATATAAAAATCCGTCTGGTGCGTATCCTTGATTTCAGGTTTTGCCCATAGATCCTTGTATTCCTCACCATGCTCCGCTATTTCCTCATTTATAAGACGGTTAAGCGTGGTTGTGTAACCGTCGTCCGAAAACAAATCCGCAAGCTTTATTTCCTTTTCGCCCGCAATGTCAATATTTTTAGGAATCCTTACCGTATTCCCGTGCGCGCCGCCCGTATATATGTATTTCTCCTCCACCACGCTGATGAAATCGTTCTTATTATATTTTTCCTCCCATGTCACTTCAAACACGCACTTGTTCCCCATACGCACCTTGTCACTGCTACCTGAAGCCTCGCTGTCGAAAGCAATCAGATCACTTTCGACAGCCTGTTCAATTTCCGAATTAATGCTTTTTTCGAACTCGGCATTCTTCATTCCCGAAAACTGTATCACCTCTGCACGCACAGCAGAATAATCCATTTCATATTCCTTGATGCTTTTTTCTATGCGTATCTTGTCAAGACTGCATCCGCAAAGGCACACAGCTGTAATCATCAGAATAATCAAACGCTTAAACATTCCGCCGCCTCCCCAATTATATCTGAAACAGGCTTTTTACAGAATGATGCAGATAAGTCCGTTGCTGCCGTCATTGATAATTCTTTGCAAGGTTTCCTTCAGCTTCATTCTTGCAGATTCAGGCATACGCGAAAGCTTGTTGTGCAGTCCCTCGTTCACAAGCTCGTAGAGTGACTTGCCGAATATGTTTGACTGCCATATCTTTGTCGGGTCGGACTCAAATTCCGACAGCAGGTAATGTACAAGCTCCTCGGACTGCTTTTCCGTTCCGACAATAGGACTTACCTCTGTTTCAATATCGGCGCGTATCATATGTATTGATGGCGCTGATGCTTTCAGTTTAACGCCGAACTTACCGCCCTGTTTGACGATTTTCGGTTCATCAAGCGACATTTCCTCCGTGGACGGCGAAACTATTCCGTACCCCTTTTCCATAACCTCATGCAGAGCGAATGACACCTTGTCATACTCCGCCTTCATATTCGCAAGCTCTGACATAAGCGTCATAAGCTGATGCTCACCGTCTATTTCAAAACCCGACTTTTCTCCGAGTATTCTGTAGAAAAGCGGCTGCGGAAGCTCCATGCACATCTTCACTGTGCCGTCGCCGAGATCCATTCCCTCTATACAGGAACGCTTGACAAACTCACATCTGCCCATGCTGTCCGCAAGACCTCTCACGTCACGTATACGGTTTACATCTTCAATATTCTCCATAATTGCACCGTAAATGTCACGCTTAAGCCAGTGCTCACTATCCAGCTCCTCAATCCAGTCGGGTATCTGAATATTGATTTCCTTAAGCGGAAACTCAAACAGCACTGTTTCAATAATCTCATGTATATCCGCCGCATTCAGCTCCTGACAGTTCACTGCCACAACGGGTACGCCATGCTTTGCGCAAAGTTCCTCCTTAAGCTTCTGCGCCTGCTGTGACTGCGGATTTACGGAATTAAGCAGCACAATAAACGGCTTATTAATAGCTTTAAGCTCATTTATAACCCTGTTTTCAGCGTCAACGTAATCCTCTCTGTCAATTTCCGTAATACTTCCGTCGGTCGTAACCACCAGACCGATTGTTGAATGCTCTGTTATGACCTTTTTCGTGCCTATTTCAGCCGCCTCATTAAATGCAATAGGATAATCAAACCATGGCGTTGTCACCATTCTCGGCTCTCCCTCCTCCACATATCCGAGTGAGCTGTCCACGATATAGCCTACACAGTCTATCATTCGCACCTTAAGATGTGCGTTATCACCAAGGGAAATTTCCACTGCCTCATTCGGTATAAACTTCGGCTCGGTAGTCATTATGGTTCTGCCGCCCGCAGACTGCGGAAGCTCATCCCTTGTCCGCTCTGCCTGATATACATTCTCTATGTTCGGTATCACAAGCAGATCCATGAACTTCTTTATAAATGTAGATTTGCCCGTTCTGACGGGTCCTACCACACCTATATACACATCACCCTGACTTCTCTGTGCTATATCGCTGTAAATGTTATACTCCTCCACTTTTATTTTTCCTCCTTTTGTCCAAAATATATGTTCAATAAGGGGCTTTCCCCCGTTATTCAACGTTCCGCAGAGATCTTACCCCCGCGGAAAAAGCAAGTGGAATCCGCCGCCTGTATTGGCATAGGACATCTTTCTTTTAGTTATATGTATATGCACAAAAATTTTTATTATGAACTATTAAAATATTATTAAATAAATGACATTATTTTAAAATTTTGTTTGATTATTTTATTTGTGTGGTATATAATAGTATGGAGATATTTTTTGTTAATCGAGGTATCACTTAATGAAAAGGATTAAACAATTGATTTTTGTTTTTTCGCTGCTTGGGGTGATTTTATTTTCTTCCTCCGCATATGCCGAAAAAACAGTATACAAAGCCGGAATACTAAACGACTACATATTTTCCGGCAATAATATTATACAATATACCGAAGACAGTGTTCAGTCCGCATTCGACTATGTTGAAAACACTGAAATCGACTTTGCCGAACTGGATTTAAAAACCAGCCTTAATGCGCTGGACAATGGCACTATTGATTTTTTATGTATGGTTCCGTGGAATGATACAGTTTC
Organism: uncultured Oscillospiraceae bacterium; assembly: GCA_945876665.1. Lineage (GTDB taxonomy): Bacteria > Bacillota > Clostridia > UBA1381 > UBA1381 > Hominilimicola. The sequence goes on along the minus strand of CAMCPC010000216.1, from coordinate 446 downwards.
AGCATACGTTGATTATGCCTCAAAGCCTGTAGCAACAGGTTTTCTTGCGCTGTTCACTTACGCCGATAACAACAGAATATATTTTGAAGATTTTGCGGAGCTTGAAAACGCAAAAATCGGTCTTATAAAGTACTCCGTCTTTGAAAGTCAGCTTAACAAATATGCCGTAGAGCATAATTTCAACTATGCTCCGGTATACTTCAATACAATTGACGAGCTGACAGAGGCAGGCCGTTCAGGTACTGTGGATGCAATACTTGTTCCGTCTACTGCCAAACCTGACGGAATGCGACTTATTGCAAAGTGCGGCAGTTTTGACTATTTCTGCGTTGTAAAAAAGGGTAATACGGAAATGCTTGATGTGCTGAATAAATCAATTTCCGACCTTGCAGACAACTCACCGTTTTATCTATCCTCGACATATTCAGAACATTTCAGAATTCCGT
>CAMCPC010000215.1 GCA_945876665.1 uncultured Oscillospiraceae bacterium | reverse complement strand
CTTTTTTACACCCTTCGCCGTTTACAGTTACAGCTCCCTGCTTTATAAGCTTTTTCACATCCTTACGGCTTGCATATCCGCAGTTCGCAATATATTTATCAATACGCATTTCATCAGCTCCTTAAAAATATAAAATCTGTCGGAATAATTAATCCCGACAGATTTCTGCTGTTTACTTCACTAACAAATATTACTCATTGCTTGCTGCAAGCTTTTCATCATATTCAACAGCAAGATTTTCAATCGCGCCGCTTGACTTCATTTCAGCCAAAGTTGCGTTAATCTTTTCAAGAAGCTCTTTGTTGCCCTTCTTTACAGCAATAGCATATTCCTCTGTTTCAAACGCTTCAGCGTCCTCAACAACCTTAAGACCGTTCTTTTCTGCAAGAGCTATACCTGTTGCAGAGTCTATAACTACCGCGTCAAGCTTGCCGTTCTTAACGTCCTGAACTATATCGATACCTCTGTTGGCTCTTGTAATCTTATCCTCTGCAATTTCAAGATCCTCTGTAACAATTCCGTCGCCTGTGTAACCAAGTACAACACCGACCTTCTTATCATTCTTCAGATCCTCTGCCTTTGTTATATCTGTGTTGTCAGCGGCAACTACCATTACCTGTGATGCAACATAGTATGTGTCTGAGAAGTCAACACTCTTGCGTCTTTCATCTGTTGCTGTCATACCTGCGGCAACCATGTCAACCTTGCCTGTGCTTACCGCTGCGATAAGTCCGTCAAAGTCCATATCCGCAATTTCAAGCTCTGTGCCCATATCGTCCGCAATCTGCTTTGCAATGGCAACGTCAATACCGTCAAACTCACCTACAAGTCCTGCTGATGTTGTGTACTCAAACGGCGGGAACGCAGCGTTTGTACCCATAGTAAGCTTGTCACTGCCGCCGCAGCCTGCAAGCGCCATAGCCGCCATAACTGATGCCGCTGTTAATGCAGCAATTTTAAGTAAACCTTTTTTCATTTTTTAAATCCTCCTATAAATACCTTATTATATATTTAACACATTATGTGTTAGATACTACAGTATCTTGCTCAGAAATTCCTTTGTTCTGGCATTCTGCGGATTATTGAACACTTCATCGGGAGTGCCCTCCTCAACTACGTATCCGCCGTCCATGAACAGCACTCTTGAGCCTACCTCACGCGCAAATCCCATTTCATGCGTAACGACTACCATTGTCATACCCGCATTTGCAAGGTCCTTCATAACATTCAGCACCTCGCCGACCATTTCCGGGTCAAGCGCCGATGTCGGCTCGTCGAACAGCATTATATCGGGCTGCATAGCCAGTGCGCGGGCAATTGCTATTCTCTGCTGCTGTCCGCCTGAAAGCTGTGCCGGATATGATTCCGCCTTGTCGGCAAGTCCCACCTTTTCAAGAAGCTCTCTTGCAAGCTTTTCCGCGTCAGCCTTTGGCATCTTCTTTACCTTAACCGGCGCAAGAGTTATGTTGTCAAGCACCGTCAGATGCGGAAACAGATTGAACTGCTGAAATACCATTCCCATTTTCTCACGTATTTTGTTAACATTTGTTTTCGGCGCAGTAATGCTTTCTCCCTCTATGAGAATTTCGCCCTCTGTAGGCACTTCAAGAAGGTTAAGGCATCTTAAAAATGTTGATTTTCCCGAACCCGACGGTCCGATAACAACAACCTTTTCTCCCGGCTTTATATGCTGGTCAATGCCCTTTAAAACCTCAAGATCACCAAAATGCTTTTTTAATCCTTTAACCTGTATCATCTTTTATCTGCCTTTCTCATGCCCTTTTCCAGCTTACTCAGGAAAGTACTTATAATCTTTATTACAACGTAATAGATAACCGCGATTGACAGAAGCGGTATGAGATAATCGTATGTAAGGCTCTGCACCTTTCTTGCCGCTCCGACAAGGTCTATATTGCTGACCATGCCGACTACCGCAGTTTCCTTTATCAATACGACAAATTCATTTCCAAGCGCGGGAAGTATATTTTTCATTGCCTGCGGCATAACTATGCTTATCATAGTCTGCTTAGGTGTCATACCAAGCGAACGTCCCGCCTCGGTCTGTCCGATATTAACAGATAAAATACCTCCGCGGACAATTTCCGCGATATACGCGCCGCTGTTGATGCCGAAGGCAATTGAGCCGACAATCCATGCGGGTATGTTGGCTGACGCGAAAATAATATAGTTTATTATAAGAAGCTGTACCATTGTAGGCGTACCGCGTATAACGTCTATATATGTTCCGGAAATTGCTTTCAGAATTTTGCTCTTTGAAAGACGCATAAGCGCCATTAAAACACCTATAACAAAACCCAGTATCACCGCAAAAAGCGTTATTAAAAGCGTATATCCCAATCCGCTTACAAACCACTGCCAACGTCCGTCAACGATAAAAGTGGAATTCAAGCGGTCAAGTAAATTCACAAGCCATTCAGGCATAACCTCAACCCCTAATGTATATTTTCATTTATGCTATATAATATCAGAAAATTCTGCAAATGGCAATAGCTATTTGAAAAATTTTTCACACGTGCGCATAATTATTCATTTACTGCAACATTACTTACCCACACAAAATTCATGGAATATCGCCGTTACAATATCATCTGACACAGTTTCGCCCGTGATTTCACCGAGGGCATCTATAGCAATATTTATATCTATCGACGCAATATCGGACGGCATATTCATGTCAATTGCCTCAACTACTCTGCCAAGAGCCTCACCCGCCTTTACAAGTGCGGTTTTATGACGCATATTTGTGATAACGGCGCTGCCCTGTCCTGATATTTCACCAAGATTGTATGCCTTGCGTATTTCCTCAGCAAGAGAATCAAGTCCCATACCTGTTTTTGCGCTGACCTCCAGCACAAGGCTTCCTGCCGCCTTATTCCTTACCGCCTCAACATACTTGCTCTGTCCCAAATCCGTCTTATTGATAAGCACAATGCGCTTCTTATTTTTAGTCGCGCGCAGCACCTCAACGTCCTCATCGTCAAAAAAGCTGCTGCCGTCTATCATAACTATTACAAGATCAGCTTCTTCGATTGATTTTCTCGACTTTTCAACACCTATTTTTTCAACAGTATCGTCCGTTCTTCGTATGCCCGCGGTGTCAATCAGTATAATCGGAAGACCTCCAAGATTTATATATTCCTCTATAACGTCACGCGTTGTGCCTGCAATGTCAGTTACAATTGCTCTTTCCTCACGGGCAAGTGAATTTAAAAGCGACGAGTTACCTACGT
>CAMCPC010000214.1 GCA_945876665.1 uncultured Oscillospiraceae bacterium | reverse complement strand
CCAGTCATCCTCCACCTCCGGACCTTCAGCAATTTCAAAGCCCATGCCGATAAAGGTGTTCTTTATGTTGTTCATAACCTTTGTAAGAGGGTGAAGCTCGCCTGTTTCCTGCGTTTTTCCCGGCATGGTAACATCAATTACCTCTGCCTTAAGCTTTGCTTCCTCCAATTTAGCGGCAATTTCAGCCTTCTTTGTGTCAATGTGATTTTCGATTGCTCCGCGTATTTCGTTTGCAAGCGCGCCGATTTTCGGTCTTTCCTCCGCGCTTAATTTACCCATGCCCTTTAATACGGCGGTAAGCTCGCCCTTTTTGCCGAGGAATTTAATTCTTGCTTCCTCAAGCGCGTCCATGTCAGACGCCTTTTGCAGCACGTCCAAAGCAGCTGCTTTGATTTCTTCAAGTTTTTCTCTCATGTCTGATTTTCCTTTCATATTCTTTTCGGCACTTTCAGAAATTCGTCAAGACAAGGCAAACAGCCGCAAATCGTATTTCTTATACTACGAGGACTGTTTAACGCCGTATTGGCGGATTTATGAATGTGCATAAACTAAAAAACACTTCGCCCTCTATGGGACGAAGTGTGTAAACTCTCCGCGGTACCACCCGACTTCCGATATAAAATACCGGCACTCTGTTATGTATAACGGCACTACCCGTCATCTGCTACACACCCTGCGGCTTCACAAACGCAGCTCCGGAATGAAATTTCACATATGCTCTTACCGCATGAACTTCCAGCTCAATAATTCATGCTCTCTCTGTGGCGAAACATACCCTACTTTGTTCCATCATTGCCTTTAGTATTCAATTCGTGGGTATTATATCATTAAAAATCCGGTTTGTCAATCAATATTGCTTTATTTTTAAATGATTTTATCAAATATACGTCATAGCTTGACAATATCCGACTGATTACATATACTGAACCTGTCGGCTTCTTCCGTCAGGAAGGAGGTGTAAACCTAATGCGTATAGTATTATCTTTAATTTTGTCTATCGCGGCAAGTGTAGCGGCACACTACATATGCAAGTGGTTAGATAGACACAATGCCGACAAATAGCCCAAAAGAACCCCCGGAGAGTGGCACCTCTCCGGGGTTTCGCTTTTGGTGTAAACCTCATGACATATTATTATCTTTAATCGTCATTGTTATTATACTACAACCATGGCAAAATGTCAACACGATTTGTAAATATAAGTAATTTCTTTGAAATTTACAAAAAATTAATAAAAAACAGTAGTAATTAAATAAAATTTGTGATATAATAACCTCACGGCGTGTGCCAAAACGGAGTTTTGGACGCCTGTGAGAACATTGAAACATAATTTGCACGCCACGCTGCGGCGCCGACCGCTTTCGCGTTCTGCAATTTTATGTTATAATACATTTTAATAATGCTAAAATGAGGAGAAATATACATGGGTTTATTTGAAAAAGTATTCGGCACATACTCCGACAGAGAGCTGAAAAAGGTATATCCTATTGCGAATAAGGTAATGGCTCTTGAGGACGGCATGGCAAAGCTAACAGACGCGGAGCTTAAAGCCAAAACTCCCGAATTCAAGGAAAGACTAAAAAACGGCGAAACACTTGACGATCTTCTTCCCGAGGCCTTTGCGGTTATGCGTGAGGCAAGCTGGAGAGTACTGGGAATGAAGCACTTCTACGTACAGGTAGTCGGCGGTATTATACTGCATCAGGGACGTATTGCGGAAATGAAAACAGGTGAAGGTAAAACGCTTGTTTCCACACTCCCCGCATATCTGAACGCACTGACAGGTGACGGTGTACATATCGTTACCGTAAACGATTACCTTGCTAAGCGAGACAGTGAATGGATGGGTAAGGTTTACCGTTATCTTGGTATGAGCGTGGGACTTATTATCCATGACCTTGACAATGCAGAAAGACGCGAAGCATACGCTGCTGACATCACTTACGGTACAAACAACGAGCTTGGATTTGACTACCTGCGTGATAACATGGTTGTTCACAAGGAGGAAATGGTACAGCGCGGTCACAATTATGCCGTAGTCGACGAGGTTGACTCAATCCTTATCGACGAAGCGAGAACACCGCTTATCATTTCAGGTATGGGACAGGACGCAAACGAGCTTTACAGAGTTGCGGATATGTTCGTTAAGCGCCTTAAAAAGCACGTCGTAACCGAGCATGACGACAAGCAGCTTGACGAGGACCTTGACGCGGACTATATCGTTGACGAAAAGGCAAAGACGGCAATGCTGACAGAGCAGGGCGTGAAGAAAGCAGAGCAGGGCTTCGGCATTGAAAACCTTTCCGACCCTGAGAACATGAAGCTGCAGCACCATATCAATCAGGCTTTGCAGGCAAACGGCGTTATGCACCGCGACCAACAGTACGTGGTGCAAGAGGGTCAGGTAATGATTGTCGACGAGTTCACAGGCCGTATCATGCCGGGCAGACGCTACAGCGACGGTCTGCATCAGGCTATCGAAGCAAAGGAAGGCGTTAAGATCGAAAACGAGTCAAAGACTCTTGCTACCATCACCTTCCAGAATTTCTTCCGTCTTTACAACAAGCTGTCGGGTATGACAGGTACAGCACTTACAGAGGAGGAAGAATTCCAGCACATCTACAAGCTTGACGTGGTTGCAGTTCCTACAAACAAGCCCGTTATCCGTGAGGATATGCACGACGTTGTATTCAAAACCGAAAAGGGCAAGTTCATGGCAGTTATCCGTCAGATACAGGAATGTAACGCAAAGGGACAGCCGGTGCTTGTTGGTACAGTTAACGTAGATAAATCAGAAATACTTTCAGCGCTTCTAAAGCGCGCAGGAATAAAGCACGAGGTACTTAATGCAAAATACCACGCAAAGGAAGCCGAAATCGTAGCACAGGCAGGTAAAAAGGGCGCAGTTACAATCGCCACAAACATGGCTGGTCGTGGTACGGATATTATGCTTGGCGGTAACGCCGAATACATGGCGAAGCACGAAATGGCAAGACAGGGCTTCAGTGATGAACTTATAGTCGAGGCAACAGGCTTTGGCGACACAGATAACGAAGAAATCATCAACGCAAGAAAGGTATTCACGGAACTTAATGACAAGTTCAAGGAGCAGATAAGACCTGAACAAGAAGAAGTACGCAGTCTTGGCGGTTTATTTATAATCGGCACGGAGCGTCACGAATCAAGACGTATCGACAATCAGCTGCGCGGACGTGCGGGACGTCAGGGTGACCCGGGCGCGTCAAAGTTCTTCCTTTCTCT
>CAMCPC010000213.1 GCA_945876665.1 uncultured Oscillospiraceae bacterium | reverse complement strand
ACTCGATATATTCGCTGTTCTGATAATACTCGGCAGGGAATATAAGCTCAACGCCTATATCCGTAACGATTTTTACATTTGAGGCGAGTTTTTTTGTAACATAGCTGTTTACCTCAACCTTCTGCGGAACATTTGCCTTTTCAATTTTTTCAAGAAATTCATCACGCATTCCCGGCTTGCCGTCAAATATCTTTTCGGCAACCTTTTCTGTTTCGATATATTCCTGCTCGCCATCTTCCACGCTTTCTGTTATATATTCCTTCATTTTTGACAGCGTTTCAAGCGAATCACCGCCGTTTTCCTCTGTGACCTTTTTCGCAATTTTCTTAACCGCGTTTACCGATTCGCGTGATGAAATATCATATATACATTCAAGCAGAACGTCCGCGATAAGGTCTGTGGTTTCGCCGTCAATTTTGCGTTTCTTTCCTGTGTAGCGGATTGTGAAATCATCCATGTTTATAAAGGCACATTCGCTGATTTTCTGCGACGTGGTCGGCAAAATTGCGTAATGGTTTATAATCTGGTTCTTAACCTTGCCTTCGTCCTGCATGACCTGATGTGTGTAGCCGATTTTGTTGTCGCATTTCAGCACTGCAAGTATAGGGCGCTCGTTTATTATGCAGTCGCAGACGATTAAGTCCGACGAATCAGGCTTGTCAGACTGTGTCACACCCTCATACAGTCTTTTTGCTATGAACTGCGACAGGCTTTTGAAGCTGTCCTCGTCCTTTATGTATTCGGCAAGCTGATACTTAAAACCGCTGTTGTCCGAAAATTCACCTGTCCTAAGTCCTGCGTCCTCAAAAATTTTCTCAATATGCTTCGTTATGAAATTGTTTATACTTGCGTCTGTTATGTCAAGCTCCTCGTCAGAGTAAACGCTTACTCCCGAATTACCGTCAAGTATATGTAAAATTGCTCTCCTGAGTGATGCTATCATTTCATTACCTTCCTTTCTGTTGTATACGTGTATTTTATCACAAAAATCAGAAAAAGTAAACATTGACAAAGAACCACTTAGCAGTTATACTTTAATTAATAATGGCTGAGAGGTGTAATCCTATGGAAAAATATAAGGATAAAAATGTTGACATAGAGGAGCGCATTGACGATTTGCTTGCGCGCATGACTGTAGAGGAAAAGGTCGGACAGATGCTTCAGGTAAGCTATAACGTGCTTAGCAAAGAAGACTATGAGAAGTATAAAAAGCTTGGTATAGGCTCTTTTCTGCACGTGCTTGGTGATGAGGCGGACGACATACGTAAAAAAGCGTCCGAAACGCGTCTTGGAATACCGCCGCTTTTCGGCATAGACGCAATTCATGGGCATTGCTTATTAAACGGCGCAACTGTATTCCCGTCACAGCTTGCCATGTCATGCAGCTTTAATCGCGGGCTGATAAAGGAAATGGGACGCGCAACGGCAAAAGAGGTCTGCGCTGACGGACTTGATTGGACATTTTCACCTGTGCTGTGCATCGCGCGTGATTTGAGGTGGGGACGTGTGGACGAAACCTTTGGCGAGGACAGCTATGTTATTGGTGAGCTTGGACAGGCGATTATTGACGGATATGAATGTGATAATCTGATTATAGCCTGCGCAAAGCATTACATAGCATACGGCGAAGCCACAGGCGGACGCGATGCCTATGACAGCCCTATTACTGAAAGGAAGATAAGAGAGGTGTTTCTGCCGCCGTTTAAAAAGGCAGCCGACATCGGCTGCGGTTCAATGATGACGGCATACGGCTCGATAGACGCGCTGCCCCTTACGGCGAACAGGCGCATACTTCGTGAAATATTGAAGGACGAAATCGGGTTTAAGGGCTTTGTTGTAACAGACTGGGAAAACGTAAGAAGCCTTGTGACAAAGCAGCACGCGGCGAAAGACCTTGCGGAAGCGTCTTTAAAGGCTGTAGAGGCAGGAAATGACATGAGCATGAACACCCACGAATTTTATGAGTGTATGCTTTCTCTTGTGCGTGACAAGAAGATTTATATGAGCCTTATAGATAATGCGGTACGCAGAATATTAAGGGCAAAATTCCGACTGGGACTTTTTGATAATAAGGAGCGTCCTAACAGAAGCGTTATAGGCTGTGAGGGACACAAAAACATAAATCACGAATTAGCACAGGAAAGTCTTGTGCTGCTGAAAAATGAAAATGTGCTGCCGCTTGGCGGGGACACTAAAACTATCGCGGTTATAGGCCCCAACGCGGACGATATACGCGCGCAGTACGGTGATTGGACATTCTTCTCACATCCCGAACCGAAGAAAGACGTAGAGCCGTTGGGCGACTATTATACAGTGCTTGGCGGTATGAGGGAAGTGTTTGGCGAAAAGCATATACTTTATGAAAAGGGCTGTGATATTTACGGTGAGGAAAATAATATTGACAAAGCTGTTAAAACAGCCAAAAAAGCTGATGCTGTTGTGTGTGTAATCGGCGACTGCCTTGCGCAGAACGGCGAGTACCGCGACAGGGCAAATCTTGATTTGTCGGGCAATCAAATGGAACTTATAAAAAGACTTGTGGGGACACAAAAAAAAGTTATTGCAGTGCTTGTGAACTGTAAGCCGCTGTGTATATCATATCTGAAAGAAAACTGTGACGCTGTGATTGAAATGTTCAACGGCGGCGACTTCGGCGGTCTGGCTGTGGCGGAGCTTATTGCAGGTAAATTCAATCCGAGCGGAAAGCTTAGCATTTCATTCCCGCAGTACGGTGCGCAGACGCCGTGCTATTACAATCAGTATGACGGTTGGCACGGTGGTCAGTATGTGGATTTACAGAAGGGGAATGTGTATGATTTCGGCGATGGTCTTTCATATTCGGAATTTGTGTATTCAAATCTGAAGTTATCAAAAAAGACTGCGTCAAAAGATGATATTATAGAAATATCGGTTGATGTGACGAATAGGGGCAGCATGGACGGTAAGGAAACAGTTATGCTGTTTGTAAATGACGTTGTAAGCACAATTCTTACTCCTACAATGGAGCTTAAGGGATTTGAAAAGGTATTCATAAAATCAGGGGACACTAAAACGGTGACACTAAAGCTGGACATAAAAGACCTCGCGATTGTTACTCCTGATTTGAAATACGTAGTCGAAAGCGGCGAATTTGAAATTATGGTCGGAAGAAACACAAAGGAATATCTTAAGGAAATACTTACGGTAAAGTAAAAGGGTAAAGCATACCCTTTTACTTTCTTTTCATTCTTATAAACACCACGATACTGCACAAGAGTCCCACAAT
>CAMCPC010000212.1 GCA_945876665.1 uncultured Oscillospiraceae bacterium | reverse complement strand
TAAAGGTTCGGACGGCAAGCCGATACAGCAGATTAAGGGCGCAGATGGAAATATTTATTTCTGTGTAATATGTGATTTTCTTGCAGGTGAGGAGCCTGACGAGAGCAACCCGGCAAAGATTGTGAAGGACTCGTTTATGATTACACCGTATTTCGGTTTTGAAACAGTTCCGGCTATGGTTGAGGAGGGTGACTTCCCGATAAAAAATCAGAAGAAGGCAATCCTTGGCTCGGTACTTACCTGTGGCGCAATTTACGCACTGTTCTGTGTTCTTTTGATGTCTTTTGGGGTTTATAATAGATATTAAACAGACAGTTGTATATAAATTCGAAGAAAGAACGGAATTTGAAAGAAAAATAGAACAATAAAGCATCATAAATTTTGTAAAAAACGCACAGGTAAAAATTTCTAAAAATAAGTAAATATAAATTGAAAATATTGTGAAAAAGTGATATAATTGCTATATGTGTATATAAAGGAGGCGGTAACGTGGCAGACAATATATCTTCACTGCCCACAAGAAACGGCAGACTTGTAAACAGGAAATTTACAGAGTTCTTTTTTCCGTCGGTGCTGATGTCGGCATCAATATCACTGAGCATAATAATCGACTCTGCAATAGTGGGAAATGTTCTCGGCAGCAATGAGCTTGGGGCAATGAATCTTATCATGCCGCTGTCGCTGTGCTTTACGGCAATAAGTGGAATGTTCGGCATAGGCTCGGCAACCTGTATCTCAATGTTCAAGGGTAAAATGGACAGCGAAAACGCAAATAAATCCCTTATGCTTTCATGTATTGCGTGGCTGGTGTTCAGCATAGCCGGAGTGTGTCTGGGACTTTTTGCAAATAACGCTATAGCGGGATTTCTTTCGGGAAGTTCAGGACTTCAAGAGCTTGTGGCGCAGTATCTTAAGGTGTATCTTTTAGGCTCGCCGTTCACGTTCATAATGCTTATTTTTCCGCATATCATAAGGGCAGACGGAAAACCTAAGCTGTCCTCAAACGTATTAATTATCGCAAACGTGGTTAATCTGTGCCTTGACGTTGTATTTATGAAGTTCATGAATCTGGGACTTGCCGGAGGGGCTCTCGCCACAATTGTAGGATATGTTGTGGGAACGCTTCTCTATATAATTTACATAACATCTAAGGGCAGAACGCTTAAGCCGACAAAAATAAAAATGACGGATTTCAAGCTGTACGGTGATATGTTTAAAATGAGCGTTTCGTCCATCTTCGGACAGGGACTGATGTTCGTAAAAATATGGATATTTAATATGATAGTCGCAAGGGAGGCAGGTCAGGCGGGACTTGCGGCATTTTCGGTATGTACGTCGTGCCTGTCATTCGTTTCAATGTTTATCGCGGGCGCGGCGCAGACGATGATGCCTATGGTAGGCTCCTTCTGCGGCGCAGACGACAACACCGCCATAGAATTTACTGTAAAAAGAGCCTTGAAAATAATAATAGGCTGCTGTGTTGTGATTACTGTCCTGTTTGAAATTTTCCCTGAGGTGATTTTAGGATTTTACGGAATTACAGATGAAGCCGTAATGCAGACGGGAATTGTCGCAGTAAGACTATTCTCAATAGCGCTTACGGGTATCGGATTTTCATTTTTGTTCATGTACTACGTTCAGGCGAACAATATGCCCACATTCTCGATGCAGATATGCGCGCTTGAAGGATTTGTGATCATAGTGCCTGTGTGTTTTGTGCTTTCGTATATTTTCGGTGACAAGGGAATATGGATTTCCTATACAGTGAATGAAATACTTGTGGCGCTGTTCATTTTTATAAATGCGCGCCGGATTGTGAAAAAATCGGACGGAAAATTGTATTCCGTATTTATGCTGAAAAGAAACAGCGGTGAAAGGAAAGAAATGTCCGTTGATGTTTCCGACGATGCGGCAGTAAAGGGCGCAGTTGACGCAATCGGAGGGAATAATGCGGAAACGGTGCGGAGCATTTTTGAATTATCTAAGTTCGCTTATAAGGAAAAAACAGGACTTAAAAAGGGTGATACGGTTGATGTGATTATTTCAGACGGCAGAATAACCTTTAAGGATATGGGAAAGGATTACAGGCTCATAGCCTCGGAAAAATATATTGACAAAATAAAAGGGCTGAACAAAAGCTATGAAAATGTAATGATGATAGGAATGAATTATTCAAGTATAAAGGAGGACGGAAATGAGTAACGTAAGGGAAGCAGTTTTAAGCAAAACCCAGTCGGGAATTTACATTGAATGTGTGAACAATCCCGAGTCAACGCTGTATAATTTACCGTTTTTAGGCAAACTGGGCGATGATATTGACGCAGACAGGCTGAAAGTGGCAATAGAAAAGACAATTAAGGCGCATCCGTGCCTTAGCACTGTCATTTACACAAACGACAGCGGCGAAGTAATGCAGAAAATTGCGGATGACAGTATCGCGGTTGAAGTCTTTGAAATGACTGACGCTGAATTTGAAAAGGTGAGAGGAAAGCTTGTCAGACCGTTCGACATAAACGGCGGCAAACTGTGCAGATTTGAGATATATATAACGACGTCGGCGAGATATATGTTCGAGGATATTCACCACATAATATTTGACGGAACATCATGGGGCATACTTGCCGCCGATATGCGCAGAGCCTATGACGGCGAGAAGTTGGAAATTGAGGAATATACAGGTATTGACGTTGCCGCAGATGAGGCGGTGCTTATCGGCAGTGACAAATATAACAGCGCAAAGGCTTTTTATGAAAAGCTTCTTGACGGCTGCGAGGGTGATTGCCTGCCTGTAAGGGACGTGTATGACGATACGCCGAAGCAGGGCTGGCTTTTACACGAATTTGAAATTGACAAGGACAAATTCAAGGCGCTGCGCAGTGAAATAAAGATTTCGACAACCGCGTATTTCACAGCGGTTATGGGATTTATTATTGCCAAATACAATTACAAGGACGACAGCGTTATTGCGACAATCTATAACGGCAGACTGACGGAGGAAAAGCAGAATGTCGTTTCAATGCTCGTTAAAACAATGCCCTATGTTACGGATATAAGCGGAAATCCGTCAGTTAAGGAGTTCCTTAAAAAGGGTACCGACAACCTTATGGCAAGCCGCGAAAATGATATTTATTCCTTTGAAGAAATCGCTGCGGAATACGGCGTGAACTCCGATATAAATTTTGCTTATCAGGGATGTATCCTTGAATATGAGCTTATGCACGGCAGCAGCATTAAGGTGGAGCGTATATATGATGAAAAGCATATAGAAAGCACTGCTCTGCTTGTGG
>CAMCPC010000211.1 GCA_945876665.1 uncultured Oscillospiraceae bacterium | reverse complement strand
TGGCATAAACCTTCTTATGCTGAAGCTTTGACTGCATTTTGTCAAGCGCTTCACCAAATCGCGCAAAAAGAAACATAGGTTTTATGCTGCTTGCAGCTTATTTTTTTACATATCCCCAGTGGCTCTCAATGCGTATTCTTTTTAGCCTTCCAGACTTCATAAAACCCGTTAATATTCTCGTTGCAGTAGCTGATGAAACTCCCAAGAGCTTTTGAACATCACTGTTCATAATATACTCATGCGTTTCAAGAAAATCACTGATTTTATTCCAGCGCAAATCATCCTTGCTTGTCATAAGTGTATTCGACACACTGACTTCAACCGTTTCCTGCAATGCCTGTTTTATGACCGACAGCATAAATTCAATAAACACTGTTGAATTGCCGTTGCTGTTTGATACATTAATAGCATCATAATATTCGCCCTGATTGTCATGTATTATAGACTCTATCGGCAGCCATGCAAATATCGGATTCCACTTTGAAAGCAGCAGCGTATGCCACAATCTGCCAATACGTCCGTTGCCGTCGGCAAACGGGTGAATAAGCTCAAATTCATAATGGAACACACAGCTTTTTATCAGCATATGAATATCACTCGTTTCTGTCCATGCAAGAATCTCCTGCACAAGCTTAGGTACATATTGTGGCAATGTTCCGAAATGAAGCACATTTCCATCACCGTCAACAATACCGACAGGACGTGAGCGAAACTCTCCCGCCTCATTGACAAGCCCTCTTACCATAACACTATGAGCCTTTAAAAGGTCATCTATCGAGTATGGATTTAATCTGTCCATACACTCATAAATCTCATAGGCATTCTGGACTTCTGCTATATCCTTCGGCGGTGCAATAATGCGTTTGCCCGACAGAATTGCAGTGACCTGTTCTATATCAAGCGTGTTTTGCTCTATTGCAAGCGATGAATAGATTGTACGTATTCTGTTTGTCCTCCTCAAGGTCGGATTTGTTGATATTTTACTGCTGACACTTGCTCTGCCGACAAGCTCTGCAATTTCTATAACATCTGCCATTATTCGTTCATTTATCTCAAACGGCGGATTTTCGCTTTTCATCACTCTCACCCTCTTTGATATGATTATACCATTCCACCAATCAAAAATCAAGTCATCAATCAAATTAGTGATTGATGACTTTGTTAATACCATATGTGTCTTATAATAACTTCTGTCTTGTCAATATACATTCCTCAACTCTTTCAGAAATAATTGCTCTGTCCCTTGCAGGATAATACATCAGCTTTTGTTCAAGCAATTCCGAAATATACTTTTTATCCAGTACGGGTATTTTTAACTGTCTGCCATATAAGTTCCGTGCAGTATTCATCTGACGGGTAAAGCTCATATTAAATGGTCTTGCACGAAGTGATGTAATAAGTGCTTTCGGAGAAATATCCATTCGCGCAATCTGGGTATTCGACAAAAGCGCCGCGCCATTATCAAATATCGGGCAATACTCATATTTACCGTTCTTTTCAAGAACTGCGATGTTATTCAGATGTCTGTCATCATTTAAAAACAACGAGTCTATTTCAAACAGCAATGTAAGATATTGAGGGAAATGTTCCAGTTCTGTAATATCAGCTGTCATTTCTGCAATATATTTAATTCTCTGCTTGTCACTCGGCAAATTCAACAAATGTTCTTTCAGACTTCCTCCAAGCTGCTTACCCAGCAAATGTGCCAAGGTAACAATGGATTGTCCCGCTTTAAGAAAATCAAGGCTTATACAAGCTGTTCTGTCATGTCCATGTACATTTACCCGCTCCATCTGATAGCGTACAAATTTAAACTCCGTTTCACTCTCAATATTGCTTAATTCCAATAACTCAGATATTACTGTTTCACTTAAAGCCTCATAGCCGAATTGGTCAACCTTATACCATTTCTCCGCCTCTTTGTTATACCATTTTTCCTGATTGCCTTTCGATGAAGTTTCTGCAATCTTTTCATCTGATGCAAAATGAATATTCATCTTATTTCCTCCACATTGATCCACTGATTATCCTCTGCCATCCGACCTTTCGTTATTTTTATAATTTCAAGCGGCTCATAGCTGTCAACACCAATTACGTCAAGATATTCCCTTAGTCCGTCACGTCCGCGAGGTATGCACCGTTCCTCCAGAAAATCAAGAAAATCCTCCCACGAAGGAAGCGCATTATTCCCAAACGATGTTTTTATAACATTATCCGTAAAATTTTCTGCTTTAACTGTCTTGTCCGAAAAATCAGCATATATCAGTGTACACAATTCTTCCTCATTGTAATAGCTCAATTTGTATAAGGTATGGTTGAGGGATAATTTTTTATGCAGAAATTCTTCAGCAGATAACACCGGCGAAATTGTGATTGAACTGCCATTAAACGACATTTCCACATTGCCACTCTCTATTCCGATTGCCTTCACCCAATTTGTTGGGAGTGATATTTTATACGTTTTCGCTTTTCCTCCTGCCGTACCACCTGCTTTTCCGGCTATAATTTTAATTAATCGTTTTTCCATTTCTATCACCTGTCTATAATATTATCATATTCGTTACGAATATTCAAGTATTTTCTCATTAAAAAGTATCCGATCAATAATGCCACGACTACCGCATGACAGTCCTGCTATGGTATAATCATTCTAACAAAATCTATGGAGTTGGTTAGAATGGACAGAATAATGGAAATCAAAAACAAAGTGCACATAAGCGAGTGGAGCGATATGGTCAGGGCCTGTCGCAGCAGCGGTTTAACTGTGCAGCAATGGTGCAATTCAAACGGTATCAACATAAAGACATACTACTACCGGCTAAGAAAGGTAAGAGAGGCTCTTTGTGAAGATGCTCATGACATTGTGCAAATTCCTATCAACAGTGTAAATGCGGTCTCCGCCACATCAAGCATCAAGATCAATGCGGGTAATCTTAATGTGGAACTTCCTGATACTATTCCGGCTGCTACGTTACGTTCTGTGATTGAGGTATTAAAATGTTAGGCGGCATAGATGCAGCTCATGTATATATAGTCTGCGGTTATACGGATATGCGGCGTTCTATTGATGGACTTGCGGCAATAATTAAGCAGAATTTTGGCTGTAATCCATATGACGGAAGTCTGTTTCTTTTCTGCGGAAAGAAAAGTGATCGTATTAAAGGTTTGCTCTGGGATGAAGATGGTTTTCTACTGTTGTACAAAAGACTGGACAACGGACGATTTCAATGGCCTCGTTCGGAAGCAGAAATTCAATCTCTTTCTAATGAGCAGTTTGTATGGTTGATGCAGGGATTATCA
>CAMCPC010000210.1 GCA_945876665.1 uncultured Oscillospiraceae bacterium | reverse complement strand
AGGGACGATAATGTTGATTATGTTGAGCTGGAGCGACTGATGCAGGAAATGATAGACAAATAAAAAACCGGACAGGAAAGTACCATCCGGTTTAAATATTTGAAATAAATTATTCCTGTTCAGCAAGCTTTACAAGATGCGCGTACTTTTCTTCTGCGTTCTTCTTAGCCTTTGCGAACAATTCCTTAGCTCTTTCAGGGTTTGAACGAGCAAGAGAGTTGTAACGAACTTCGCCCATGATGAAGTCCTCATAATCCATTGTAGGAGCTTTTGAATCAAGCTGGAATGGATTCTTGCCCTCAAGAGCAAGTCTTGGGTCGAATCTGAACAAGTGCCAGTAACCTGCCTGAACAGCCTTCTTTTCCTCTGTCTGAGCAATGCTCATGCCGCCCTTGATACCGTGGTTGATACATGGAGCGTAAGCGATGATTAGTGACGGACCGTGATAGCTTTCAGCCTCAATCATAGCCTTAAGAAGCTGATTCTGGTCAGCGCCCTGTGCAACCTGTGCAACGTATACGTAACCATAGCTCATAGCGATTGCTGCAAGGTCCTTCTTCTTAACTTCCTTACCGGCAGCGGCAAACTGTGCGATAGCGCCTGTCGGTGTAGACTTAGATGACTGACCGCCTGTGTTTGAGTAAACCTCTGTATCGAATACAAGAATGTTTACGTCTTCGCCTGAAGCAAGAACGTGGTCAACACCGCCGAAGCCGATGTCGTATGCCCAACCGTCACCGCCGAATATCCAGCATGACTTCTTTGAAAGGTATTCCTTATCAGCAAGAACATCCTTTGCTTCCTGTGAGTTTATGTTAGCGATTGCCTTAAGAAGCTCGTCTGTTGCAACCTTGTTAGCCTCTGCATCGTCCTTTGTTTCGATGAACTTGTCGATTGCAGGCTTAGCGTCAGCATTTTCAGCGGCAATCTTTTCAAGCTTAGCGATGTTTGCGTTTCTCAATGTATCCTGAGCAATGAACATACCAAGACCGTATTCAGCGTTATCCTCGAACAGTGAGTTAGCCCATGCAGGACCATGACCTTCGGCGTTAACTGTGTACGGTGTTGATGGAGAAGAACCGCCCCAGATTGATGAACATCCTGTTGCGTTTGCAATGTACATTCTGTCACCGAACAGCTGTGTAACAAGCTTAGCGTAAGGTGTTTCACCGCAGCCTGCGCAAGCGCCTGAGAACTCAAGATAAGGCATTCTGAACTGGCTTCCCTTAACTGATGAAGCCTTGATCTTGTCAAGAACCTCCTGCTTTTCGGCAAGTGTTACAAGATAATCATACTTAGCCTGCTCGTCAAGCTGCTCCTCAAGAGGCTTCATAACAAGAGCAGGGTCTTTCTTGCCTGCGTTGTTAACAGGGCAGACATTCACACAGCTGCCGCAGCCTGTACAGTCAAGAACTGTGATAGCCATTGCATAGTATAAGCCGTCAAGCTGCATAGCGTTCATGTACTTGATACCCTCCGGAGCATTGTCAAGCTCTTCCTTAGTAAGAACTACAGGACGGATACAAGCGTGCGGACATACATATGAACAGTTGCCGCACTGGATACAAGTTTCGTTGTTCCAAACAGGAACGTCGATAGCGATACCTCTCTTTTCGAAAGCAGAAGAACCAAGAGGAACTTCACCTGTCTGATATGCTTCGAATGTAGAAACAGGAAGCTGCATACCGCGGAACTGGTTGATAGGAACAAGTACGTTGTTAACGTAGTCGATAAGCTTGCCTTCACCTTCGTGCTTAACTGAAAGGTCTTCCGGCTGTGCGTTCTTCCAGCTTTCAGGTACTTCAACCTTAACAACCTGCTGAGCGCCGGCGTCGATAGCGTCGTGGTTCATCTTAACTATAGCGTCACCCTTCTTTGAGTATGAAGCTGTAGCTGCGTCCTTCATGTACTTGATAGCGTCTTCCTCAGGAAGAATACCTGATAATTTGAAGAATGCTGACTGAAGAACTGTGTTAATTCTGTTGCCAAGACCGATTTCCTTACCAATCTTAACACCGTCGATTGTATAGAACTGAATGTTATTGTCAGCGATATACTTCTTAACCTGACCCGGAAGATGCTCCTCAAGTTCAGCAGCGTCCCATGAGCAGTTCAGAAGGAATACGCCGCCCGGCTTAATGTCAGATACCATATCGTACTGTCTGATGTATGATGCCTTGTGACAAGCAACAAAGTCAGCCTTGTTGATAAGGTATGTAGAAGTAATTTTCGGATGACCGAAACGAAGATGTGAACATGTAAGACCGCCTGACTTCTTTGAGTCGTAGTCGAAGTATGCCTGTACGTTCATATCTGTGTGGTCACCGATAATCTTAACTGAGTTCTTGTTAGCACCAACAGTACCGTCTGCGCCAAGACCCCAGAACTTACAGCTTGTGATACCCTCCGGAGTTGTGTCGGGATTTTCATCAAGAGGAAGTGAAAGATTTGTAACGTCATCGTTGATACCGATTGTAAATCTCTTCTTTTCTGTGTTCTTGTATACAGCGATAATCTGTGCAGGAGTAGTATCCTTTGAACCAAGACCGTAACGACCCGAATATACAGGAACGTCTGCAAACTGTGTATCGCGTAGAGCTGCAACAACATCAAGATAAAGAGGCTCGCCGATTGAACCCGGCTCCTTTGTTCTGTCAAGAACAGTAATCTTCTTAACAGTTGAAGGAATAGCTTCTACGAAATTCTTGATTGAGAACGGTCTGTAAAGTCTTACCTTAACAAGACCAACCTTGCGGCCGTTTTTGTTCAGGTAGTCGATTGTTTCTGAAATTGTATCGCATACACTGCCCATAGCAACGATAATTTCGTCAGCATCTTCTGCGCCGTAGTAGTTGAACAGCTTATAGTCGCTGCCGATTTTTTCGTTAACCTTGTCCATGTATTCCTGAACAACAGCAGGGATAGCGTCATATGCCTTGTTTGAAGCTTCCTTTGCCTGGAAGAATACGTCAGGGTTCTGAGCAGTACCTCTCTGTGCGGGGTGCTCAGGGTTAAGTGACTTGCGTCTGAAATCATTAAGAGCATCCCAGTCAAGCATATCCGCAAGGTCAGCGTAATCCCAACAAGCAACCTTCTGATACTCGTGTGATGTTCTGAAACCGTCAAAGAAATGAATGAAAGGAACTCTGCCCTTTATTGTTGCAAGGTGAGCAACTGCGCCAAGGTCCATTGCTTCCTGCGGATTTGTTGAAGCAAGCATAGCAAAGCCTGTCTGACGGCATGCCATAACGTCCTGGTGGTCGCCGAAAATTGAAAGCGCGTGTGAAGCCAACGCTCTTGCTGATAC
>CAMCPC010000209.1 GCA_945876665.1 uncultured Oscillospiraceae bacterium | reverse complement strand
TTATGGAGCTGTGGTCGATTTTTGATTTCATCATGCCGGGGTATCTGTATTCCGCGCACGAATTCCGCAGCAGATATGAAACACCGCTTGTAAAGGACGGCGATTCCATGACAGCGGACAGCTTCCGCGCGAGAATAAAGCCGTTTATGATGCGAAGAATGAAGCAGGACGTTTTAAAGGAGCTTCCCGAAAAAATCGAAAACACAATCTATGCGGAGCTTACGAACGAGCAGAAGGATATGTATTCGGCATATCTTGCCGTTGCGAAGAATAAGACAATGGAGCTTTTGAGTGAGGGCGGACAAGGCAGAATGAGAATACTTTCGCTTATAATGCGTTTAAGGCAGATTTGCTGCCACCCTGTACTGTTTGATGAGAATTACAGTAAGGATTCGGGCAAGCTTAATCTTCTTATGGAGCTTATCGGCAACGCGGCAGATTCAGGACACAGAATACTTGTATTTTCGCAATTTACGTCAATGCTTGGAATTATACAGGAGAAGCTAAAGGAAGCAGGTATAGAGTATTTCTATCTGGACGGACAAACACCGTCATATGAGAGGGCAGAGCTTGCAGACCGTTTTAACGGCGGAGAAAGGGACGTGTTCCTGATCTCTTTAAAGGCAGGCGGTGTCGGACTTAATCTGACGGGTGCGGATACGGTTATCCACTATGACCCGTGGTGGAATCCCGCCGTTATGGATCAGGCATCGGACAGAGCCTACAGAATCGGTCAGACGAAAGCGGTACAAGTTATACGCCTTGCCGCAAAGGGTACAATAGAAGAAAAAATTATAAGGCTGCAGGAAAGTAAACGCCGCATGGCTGACGATATTGTGCGAGTGAACACCGACACGTTCGGAAGCCTTTCGGATAGTGATATACTTTCGCTGTTTAGCTGACGGAGGTTAAAAGATTGAAATTCAGGGCAATATTTAATGACGAATATGACCTCAGGGATGAGGACAGAGAAAAATTCGTGCTAAAGCCGTGGCATAAGAATGTTATATTTTTTCTTGTGATTGCGGCGGTTATAAATATTCTTGCCGTTATTTATATAAAGGCGGGCAGGTTTATATATTTCTGGGACGATGCCACCTATTGGGATATTTCAAGGAGGATTGCGTCAGGACAGATAGGTGAGGGCGCTTTTTGGCAGAACGTCTACAATTCCATAGCGGAGCAGGATTATAATTATGTAGCCGGACTGCCTTCGGCGGCGCTTGTGAGGCTTTTCGGCGAGTCGCGGCTTGTGTATGTGCTGGGACTGGTGAATATGTATCTTATACCGTCTTTTATACTGATTTATCTGCTTGCGCACAAGGTCAGCAAAGCGCCAAAAATTGCAACGGTTATTGCAATTTTGCTGTGTCCGGCTATGGTGTTCCTTGCCTTTAACGGTTTTGTGGATATAGGCGGACTGCTGATGTGCCTTATCTGCTTTAATCTCTACTATACAAAAAAGGACGGTAGGGACAGCGCGTGGCGGTATATTCTTATAGGTATACTGCTTGTCGGTGTTATGATATGGCGCAGATGGTACGCGTTCTTTTCGGTGTCGTTTATAACGGCGATGATTGCGGACTGTGTGCTTTTTAAAAGAAAATGGTATAACGCGGCAACAACGATTGGTGTTGCGGCGCTTGTGATTGTGCTGTTTTTCCGTGACTTCCTTATGATGAAGCTCATACAGGATTACGGAAACCTTTACGCGGGATATAAGTTCTCGGTGGGAACGGATTTCAAGCTGATAACGAGATATTTCGGCTTGCTGTTTGCGGCAATGCTTGCAGTCTGCTCCGTTATAATGGGAGTTAAGAAAAAAGAAACGCGTACAATGTTCATGTGGGTGCAGATAATAGTGTGTCTGTTCATGTTCATATCAACCCAGACCCACGGTCAGCAGCATCTTCTGCTGTATATTCCGTCACTGATAATGCTTACGCTTATAACCATAAAGCATATTACAAAGGAATGGATGCTTGTGTCTATATCGCTGTTGGCAATAGTACATTCGGTGAACGTGTATATACCGCGCACTCAGCCGCAGAACATACAGGAAATAAAGCATATGGCGCTTGTGCCGAATTTTTCAATGCTGCCGACAAAACGCAGTGATACTGATGAAATTCTTGCCTTAAAGCGTAAGCTTGATACTACGGTTTATGAGGGTGATACATTGGGTGTGCTTGCCTCGTCGTTCACACTTAACGAGGATATTTTGAAGAATGTTGAGCCGTCTTTGGGAGTAAAGCCGATACGTGACAATTACATTGTGTCGCTTCCTCAGGTGGATTCGCGCGACAGAGATTTAACGCCGCTGTATACGGTAAACTATGTGCTTGTGGCAATTCCTGCCCAGACGCACCTTGCCGAGGGAAGTCAGACGGTTGTTACCGAGGCGGTAAACAGCTTTGCAAATTATACCGACATTGCAAATGCGTATGAGGAAATACCCGAATGTGAAACGGTCATAGACAATATGACGATAAAGCTGTTCCACCGTGTGCGCGAGGAAACAAAATCGGATATAACGGCATTTGAAGCAAGATTATATAAATAATTAACATATTATTTACAGTTGACACATTGACAAAAGGTAATTTGCGGGTTTATAATTTGTTTAGAAATTTAACAGAGAGGTGTTATAATGAGAAGCTGTATATATTGCGGCAGGGACCTTGAAAAGGATGAGGTATGTAATTGTCCGCAGAGCGTGGCGCGCAGAGCGGCAAAGAACAACGAATCATCAAAGAACGCTGCCGAAGATAAAAAACAGAACACGCAGCAACAGAATTATCAGAATCCGTACAAAACAGAAACTTCTTATAAAACAGGCTATGCCGGTAAGGAAAGCAAGTATGAACGCGCGAGGACAAAATTCCACACAAAACGCGCGGCGCGTAAATCAAATGCGAAGCAGGTCAATCCGAAAGGATTTTTCAAGGGACTTTGGAGATACGTGGTTGATTTTATCAAATCACCTGTGGACAGCATAACAAATCCCGGACATCTCGGCAAAGGCGCAATACTGACAATAGCGGCAGTCATGGGCGCGGTGCTGTGGCTTTGTATGTTCTTTATAATGCGCGGCGGAGCGGTAGGCCCTATTAAGCTGCTTGCCTCGGCTATGAGCTTTAACGGCAGCGCGGGGTATAAGCTTATCGGAATGATACTTATGGCTGCTGTATCGGGCGCAATAAGCGGAATTGTTATGTTCTTCCTGTATTCGGGAATATTCTATCTGATAAACAGATTTATTATGAGGCTTCAGACAAATTATTGGGAGTTCTGCATACGTCTTGTGTCT
>CAMCPC010000208.1 GCA_945876665.1 uncultured Oscillospiraceae bacterium | reverse complement strand
AAAAACGGCGAGGGTGACGCTATGCTTTCAATGGGTAACACAGGCGCGCTGCGTGCGTCGGGACTGCTTATAGTCGGAAGAATAAAAGGAGTTTTAAGACCTGCTCTCGGAGCACTTCTGCCAAGCGCAAAGGGACCGAAAATGCTTATAGACGCAGGCGCAAACACAAACTGTAAGCCGGAAAATCTGGTGCAGTTCGGTATTATGGGAAGTATATATATGAAGAACGTGCTTGGCATTGACAGTCCGACTGTTGGACTTATGTCCAACGGTGAGGAGGAAGGCAAGGGCGACGAGCTTACAAAGGAAACATTTCCACTGCTTAAAAATGCTCCCGTTAATTTTATAGGTAACATTGAGGGACGCGATGTTATGGAGGGTACAGCAGACGTTATCACATGTGACGGCTTTGTGGGCAATGTAATACTGAAAACCGTTGAGGGTATGGGACATGTTGTCAGTAAGAAGGTAAAGGGTATCTTTATGAAGGGACTGTTTACAAAGTTAGGCGCATTGTTCGTTATGAAAGGACTTAACGAATTCAAACAGGCAATGGACTACCGTGAATACGGCGGTGCTCCGCTGCTTGGTACAAAGAAGCCGGTTATTAAAGGACATGGCTCATCTGATGCGAAAGCGGTATTCTCCGCCATATATCAGGCGAAGAAATTTGTGGAAACAAGCGTAATTAATGATATTGTAAATAATATAAACTGTATGGAGGATAAATCAAATGATTAATGCAAAGATAACGGGCGTAGGCGGCTATATACCTGAAAAGGTTTATGACAACGCGTATATGGAGAGCATTGTTGATACAAACGATGAATGGATAGTAAGACGTACCGGAATAAAGGAAAGACATATTTCCGCTGATAATGAGTATACAACGGATATGGCTACAATCGCAGGCAAGCGAGCAATTGAAAATGCGGGACTTACTGCCGAGGATATAGACCTTATACTTCTTGCAACGGTTACTCCTGATTATTTCACTCCTGCAAGCTCATGTATAGTACAGCATAACCTTGGAGCAGTAAACGCAGCTGCATTCGACTATAACGCTGCTTGTTCCGGCTTTGTAACAGGACTTACGATTGCAAGACAGTTTATAATGACAGGAACGTATAAAAATATTCTTGTTGTGTGCGCGGACGTTTTGAGCAAGGCTACAGATTATAAGGACAGAGCAACCTGTGTGCTGTTCGGTGACGCGGCAGGCGCGGCTGTTGTATCAGCAAGTGAAGAAAAGGGAATTATCGCCACAGACATCGGCGCGGACGGCGCAAGCGGACTTGCAATAACAAGCCTTGCATACAGAGATGACGAGGAAGAAACAGAAAAGAGAGTCAGCCACAGAAAGGATACAATCTGGATGGCAGGACAGGCCGTTATGAAGTTTGCCGTAAAGGCAATGGCTGACGCAAGCGAAAGGGTTATAAAGGAAGCAGGACTTACGTGGGACGATATAAGCCTTGTAATTCCTCACCAGGCAAACTACAGAATAGTTGACAGTGCAATAAAGCGTATGGGTATTGAAAAGGATAAGGTATTTTTGAACCTTGAAAAGTACGGCAACACATCTGCGTCATGTATCCCTGTTGCACTTTCACAGGCGGTTGAAAGCGGCAGAATAAAGAAAGGTGACAAGATAGTGCTTGTAGGCTTCGGCGGCGGACTTACTTGGGGAGCCGCACTCATCGAATGGTAAAAAAATAGGATTTAAATATATGAAAGTGCTATGCACGGAAAGGACGAGAAGATGAAAACAAGATTATGCGAACTACTTGGAATTGAGTACCCTATTATTCAGGGCGGTATGGCATGGGTTGCCACAGCTGAGCTTGCGGCTGCTGTTTCAAACGGCGGCGGTATAGGTCTTATCGCGGCTGGTAACGCTCCGGCAGAGGTTGTAAGAGAGCAGATTCAGAAGGCAAAATCTCTTACAGACAAGCCTTTCGGCGTAAACGTGATGATGATGTCGCCGTTCGTTGAGGAGGTTATGCAGGTTATCGTTGAGGAAAAGCCTGCAGTTGTTGCAACAGGCGCAGGTAATCCGGGTAAATACATACCGGCGCTAAAGGAGGCAGGCATAAAGGTAATGCCTGTTATCGCAAGCGTTGCAATGGCTATGAAGATGGAAAAGGCGGGCGCAGACGCAATTATTGCAGAGGGTACGGAAGCCGGCGGACATATCGGCGAGCTTACAACTATGGTACTTATACCGCAGGTTGTTGACGCTGTATCAGTTCCTGTTGTAGCTGCCGGCGGTATCGCAGACAGCCGCGGCGCAGTTGCGGCATTCGCACTTGGAGCAGACGGTATTCAGGTAGGCACACGTTTTATCTGTTCAACAGAATGTATAGCGCACGAAAACTATAAGCAAGCAGTTATTAAGGCAAAGGACAGAGATGCTGTTGTAACAGGCAGAAGCACGGGCGCGCCTGTAAGAGCGCTCAAGAATAAGCTTACGCGCGAATATGACAAGCTTGAAAAGGCAGGCGCGTCATTTGAGGAAATCGAACAGCTTGGCGTGGGCGGTCTTAGAAAGGCTTTCCAGGAGGGCGACGTACAGATGGGTTCGCTTATGGCAGGTCAGTCAGCAGCTATGGTAAATGAAATAAAACCTTGCGCAGACATTATAAAGGACTATTTCAATGGTACGGAAGCAGTTATTGAGGAAATAAACTCAAAATTGAGATAAGGAGAACAGAGAATGGGTAAATTAGCATTTGTATTTGCAGGACAGGGCGCACAGGCTGTAGGTATGGGTAAGGAGCTTGCAGAAAACTTCCCTGTTGCTGACAAGGCTTTTGACGAAGCAAGCGAAGCGCTTGGTTTTGATATAAAGGACATGATATGGAACGGCGACAGCGAAACTCTTATGATTACGGAGAACACACAGCCGACAATTGTTACAATGAGCGTTGCAGCACTTCGTGTATTGGAGGAAAAGGGCATTAAGCCTGACGTTGTGGCAGGACTTAGCCTTGGAGAATATACAGCGCATATCGCGTCAGGCTCAATGGATTTTGCTGACGGTGTAAGACTTGTAAAGAAGCGCGGCAAGTATATGCAGGAGGAGGTTCCTGTAGGTGAGGGCGCAATGGCGGCTATAATCGCGCTTAGTGCAGAGGACGTTATCGCGTGCTGTGAGGAAGCGTCAAAGATTGGCGTATGCTCACCGGCTAACTTTAACTGCCCCGGTCAGATTGTTGTATCGGGTGAGGTCAATGCAGTAGAAAAGTGCTGCGAAATAGCAAAGGAAAAGGGTGCAAAGAGAGCTATGAAGCTTCCTGTTTCAGCTCCGTTCCAC
>CAMCPC010000207.1 GCA_945876665.1 uncultured Oscillospiraceae bacterium | reverse complement strand
AAATGATAGCTTCATATTTCATGTTCGCTCTATGTATATTCATAAAGCCACAGGCGTTCATTTTTACACCTGTTCTTATAGGCGGAATTGTTGAAAATGTGTTCCTTGATGATTTCAGCCGTAATAAGCTTTTCAAAAACCTTGGTTTTGGAATCGGTGCAATAGTAATGATGCTTGCGCTTGCTTTGCCGTTCGGCGTCGGAAACGTTATAGTGCAGTACAAAGCAACACTCGCGTCATATCCTCATTTAACGGTTAATGCCTTTAATCTGTGGGGAGCGTTGGGCAAAAACTGGAGTGATTTATCTGTATTTACATCCGCTGTCGGCTATATATTTATCGCAGCCATCGCGGTATTTTCGATTTATCTGCTGCTTAAGAGCAAGAGTAAATCAAAATACTATTTCGCAGGAGCTTTGCTGGCATTCTTCACGTACATGCTTTCAACAAAAATGCACGACAGATATGCTTTTCCGGCAATGGTGCTGATGCTTGCGGCATTTGTGCTGACGGCAAGCAAGCGGAACTTTATAATGTATGTTCTGATTACTCTGTCGCAGTTTTTCAACACCGCATGGGTACTTTTCATTTATGAAACCGACATAAACAAATACTACAAGTCACCCGTTGTTGTAGTTGCATCACTGATTAACCTTGCAATTCTTGTATATGTTGCTTATCAGTCTTACAAGCTGTATGTACAAAACGGCATTGAAAAAGTTGTTGAAATCAAAAATGTGAACACCGTGTCAAAGCAGAAAAAAAACGTACCGGCTAAAAATTCAAAAACACCCGAAAACAAGCACAGATTTTCTGTCAGTGACGTTTTCCCGAAAATAACAAGAATAGATGTTATTGCTATGATTGTAATAACCGTTGTATACTCATGTGTTGCATTATACGATCTTGGCGATATGCACGCTCCCGAAACAGAATATATGGTATCCGACGCTGACGTTACAATCGACCTTGGTCAGAATTATGAGGTGAGCGGTTATAAGATGTTCCTCGGTTCATACGAGCTTGGAACAGACCGCAATTTATCAATCACTGCTCGTGACAGCAGCGGCAAACAAACGTATTCAACAACTCTCACTGACGGCAGCGTATTCCACTGGGAGGAGGACTATATTTCTGCCAATGTAAGATATATAACGCTTTCCACAAACGGCTCACAGCTTTCCGTAAAGGAGTTTGCTGCGCTTGACTCTGAGGGAAAGCCTATAACCCCTGTTTCCGCTTCACCTGAAGCCGGCAGCGCGCTGTTTGACGAGCAAGATGAAATCCCCGAAAAAATAACCTTCCGCAACGGAACTTATTTTGACGAAATATACCACGCGCGTACAGCATACGAATTTGTACACAGTCTGTCCGTATATGAATGGACGCATCCGCCTCTTGGCAAGGTATTTATCGCGCTCGGAATTTTATTGTTCGGAATGTGCCCGTTTGGCTGGAGAATTGTCGGAACGGTATTCGGAATTGTAATGATTCCGATTATATACATGTTTGCAAAGAAGCTTCTTAAAAAGTCATGGCTCGCAATCGTCACATGTCTGCTCTTTACATTTGACTTCATGCACTTTGCCCAGACGAGAATTGCGACTATTGACGTGTACGTTACGTTCTTTATAATGCTTATGTATTACTTTATGTACAAGTATTACTCCACAAGCTTCTATGACACATCATTCAATAAGGGACTCGGTATGCTTGCGCTTTGCGGCACTTGTATGGGGCTTGGAATCGCAAGCAAATGGACAGGTATTTACGCGGGCATGGGACTTGCGGTACTGTTCTTTATAACATTGTACAGACGCTATGAGGAATATCGCTATGCGGTTAAAAATCCTAACGGTACTACGGACGGCATAAGCCATAAATTCATAATCGACAACTTCAAGCCGTATATGATAAAAACGCTCATATGGTGTGTGATATTCTTTGTGATTGTACCGCTTATAATATACGGTTTGGCATATATTCCGTATCTGAAAGCGCCTGACGAGCATGGTATCAGTTCAATAATCGCAAATCAGAATTCTATGTACACATACCACGCAAAAACAGTGCTTGGTTCAGAGCATCCGTTCTCCTCACGCTGGTATGAATGGATTATTATGAAGCGTCCTATATGGTATTATTCGGGAACTGTTTCAGATACTGTCAAGGAGGGTATAAGCTCCTTCGGTAATCCGCTTGTATGGTGGCTCGGTATTCCTGCATTTTTCTATATGGTATACCGTACCTTCAAAAACAAGGACAAGAATTCCCTGTTCCTTGTAATTGCGTACCTTGCACAGCTTGTATCATGGATTCCCGTTACAAGACTGACATTTATATACCACTACTTCCCGTGTGTGCCGTTTATCGTGCTTATGATAGGCTATTCACTGCTTTGCATATACAACGATTCAAAGAATAAAAAAGCGGCTATGTATACCATATTCGGCTATACGGCGCTTGTGATAATATTATTCATAATGTTCTACCCTGTGCTTTCGGGACAGCCGTGTAATATGGATTATGCGGAGCATTTCCTGAAATGGTTTGATTCATGGGTATTGCTGTAAAGGAGAAAATCATGCGTACTATAAATTCAGATGAAATAACAAATGTGGTAAAGGGCATGTGCATAAAAGCTAACTGCCACATTAATGACGATATAAAATCTGCCCTTGAAAACGGCATTAAAACAGAAAAATCAGATATTTCAAGAGGTGTTTTACAGAATTTGCTTAAAAACTCCGAAATTGCCCATGCAAAAGAAGTACCTATATGTCAGGATACAGGTATGGCTGTGTTCTTTATTGAAATAGGTAACGAGGTATTTGTTGAGGGTGACACGATAACAGAAGCTGTAAACAAGGGTGTTTCGCAGGGATATACCGAGGGCTATCTGAGAAAATCAGTTGTTGCTGATCCGCTTAACCGAGTAAACACAAAGGACAATACCCCTGCCGTTATTTATTATGATTTTGTAAAGGGTGATAAAATTAAAATTACATTCGCCCCAAAGGGTTTTGGAAGTGAAAACAAGAGCGGCCTTAAAATGCTCAACCCTTCAGACGGACTTGACGGCGTGATTGACTTCGTTATTGAAACTGTCAGAAAAGCAGGAGCAAATCCCTGTCCTCCTATGGTTATCGGTGTTGGTATCGGCGGCACAATGGATAAGGCGGCGCAAATTGCGAAAAAGGCACTGACGCGCGATATTAACACGTCAAATGAAAATCCGTTTTATGCCGACCTTGAAAAAACACTGCTTGAAAAGATAAACAAGCTTGGCATAGGCCCGCAGGGCATGGGCGGCACAACAACCG
>CAMCPC010000206.1 GCA_945876665.1 uncultured Oscillospiraceae bacterium | reverse complement strand
GCTCTGCATTGCGGAATGCCTTGTTGTTCACATAGCCGTAAAAGCTCTCGCCCGGTGTAATTGTGTTTAAAAGCTCGTCTGAACGGTCTGTTAAAAGCTTGACCTGTTCAACTGTAATGTTGTCCTCTGCGCCCAATGTGCCGTCGCCGTAGCCGTAAACAAGCCCTGCCTTTGTCAGGTTGTCAATGTCATGCTCTGCCCATTCGGGAACGTCTGTAAACTTGATTGGTTCCGTGTCAAGGTCGTCTGCCTCCGGAACGCATCTTGCAAGGATTGCAAGCGCTTCGATACGCGTTATATTGTCCTTCGGGTGAAGTGTGTTATCATCATATCCGCGTATCAGACCTGACGATACAGCCTTTTCAAAATCGTTTATGTATTCGTCGCTGATTTCATCGGCATCGCCGAAGGTGGACAGCATATACGCACTTGACTGAAGATTATTGCGTCCCACCGACTGCACAAATTCCGATACGACATATTCTCTTGTCGCATAAGCCTTATCTGCTGTATTATCGGCGAACACGGCAATGTTCATACCTGCCGCAACAGCTAAGGTTGTAACCGCAGCCGTTACTCTTTTAAATAGTTGTTTTTCCATTTCTTTTTCCTCCTGAAATTTTATTTATTTTTAAATTAAATATAATGCGACTAACTCTTCCCACGAAGAAATATGCTCACAGACATCAATTTTTAATTTAGTTGAAAACTTTAATTTTTAGTGAACTAATCATATTTTACCATATTTATCCGCTTTCTGCAAGTCCATATCCGTCACAGCACGGAAAACAGCTTTCCAATGTGTGAACAACGCTTTCAAGCGTAACCGGCTTCAGCAGATAGTCTGTCACATGATATCTCCATGCTTCTACAGCATATTCTGCCGTGTCAGCAATAAAAACAGCCTTTGACTGTTTATTATACTCACGCAGCTCCGTAACGAGCTTAAATCCGCTGACTCCGGGCATCACAACTTCGGTAAAGCACAGGTCAACAAAAAATTTGCCCGACCGAATAAAATTCAGCGCATCCGATGAATTTGTAAAAGCAATAATATCACTATCCTCATAGCATTGCGCAAGATAGCTTTGCAGCATTCTCATATCTTCGGCATTATTTTCTACTATCATTATAAGCATTTCGGACTCCTCCTTTCCTTGAAAATCAGTACAATTATTCCTTTTTAAATACATTATACACCCCAAAGGACATCAAAAGGACACAGAAAACGAAAAATTTTTAAAATTTTTTTTATTTTCGCAAAAAAAGAGGAGCGAACACTATGTTTCGCCCCTCTGATTTCAAATATGAACGCAATCGTTCATCAGATTTTACTTTGTGTATCAGCGCTTATATTGGTTGTCGATGTATAATTCACGTCCTTAATTGAACCGCCTGTTACCTGTTCAAGGTCCTCCGCATTAATTTCCTGCTGTTCGGGGTTTTCATTCCCCTGTGTTTTCTTTTTCTCGTCTGACATATTATTTAGCCTCCTTTACGTCTAATATCTTACATATAACAACCGTGCTTTCTGCGCGTGTCATATTTGCCTGCGGATCAAATTCTCCTGTATCACGTCCTGTGATAATACCTGTCTTGGCAAGGGCTTCAACATCTGCCTTAGCCCAGTCAGATATGCTGTCAGCATCTGTGAACACAGCTTCGCTTACAGTGTCTGCCTCAATTCCGGCATTTGTGATAAATCTGTTAAGCATAGCAGCCATCTGCTCCCTTGTAATGCGACCGTCGGGGGCAAATTCTTCGTCGCTCATACCCTCGGCAACTCCGTTTGAAACTGCCCATCTGACAGCCTCGTAATACCATGCGTTTTCATCAACATCAGTATAGTCGGGTACTTCAATATCTCCGCCGCTAAGCAGACCTGTTTGCATCAGTATCTGTGCAAACTGCGCTCTCGTTATATCGCCGTCAGGCTCAAACATGCTGTCGCTTACGCCGCTTATAATGCCGGCTGCTGCAAGTCTTTCAATGTAACTCTTTGCCCAGTGGTTTAGCGTGTCGCTAAATACAGTCGTTCCTGCCGAAGGCTGTGACGGTGTCTGCGATGCCTGCGGTGCCTCTGTAGGCTCAACGTCAGGTGTGGCTGACGGTGCGGCTGTCGCTGACGGAGCAGGTGTTTTCTTTGATGATGAGCTGCCTCCGCCACTGCTCGGCTTACGTGTTGGCGTAGGCGTCGGAACAGGCTCGTCTGTTACTGTCACCTCTGCCGTTACAGTCTTATACATATTTGACGGAATGGAATCAAGAAGATTATCCGTTGTCGCTGTGCCGTCATATGCGAATACGATATTCTGTACATTTGGTACTACATAGCCCGTAAGCGTTGCCGTACCCTTTCCTATTCCGCAAAGCGTTCCGTCGGATCTTACATATACTACATCAGTATCGCTGCTCATCCATATAACCTTTGCGTCAGCGCTTGCATCGCCTGTGATTTTTGTTTCAATGTTTATGCCGTCCAGACACTGCACAGTAATCTTGTCGCTGCCCTTTATGGAAACGCCCGTGATTTTTGACATGATCTCTATCGCCTGCGCGTCAAAGGACTTGTTTGCCGTTGTTTTAAGAGTTGTGATTTCTTCTCCTCCGGCTTCAACAACTGCGATAATATCCGCGGTACCTTCGCCTTCCTCTATAACATACGCTTCGTCAGGAATTTCAACCATTTCATCTATTGTTTCCGTTGAATTTTCCGCGATTGACTCAATCGTAAATTCATTTATAAGCTGATCCTTTTCACCGTCCTTTGCGGTGTACAGCTTAACCGAAACGCTCTCGGACGGAATATTACCGTCATTTCTCAATGGAAGCGACAGCTCGTGACCGTCCACCTTTTCCTCAAGCACAGCGTCACCATCAGGAATTATGCTGTATTCCTTAACTGCCTTATAGGACTGATTAATTACAGTATTACCGACTGTAACTACCGCATTGAACGTTAAATCATCACTTATTTCGCTTATCGGTGTAATGTCAACCGACGCGCTTAATGTCTTGCCTGCGCCCCACAGACCTTCAAACGTCTGTGTGCCAAGGTCTGTTGTAACGCCGCCTGACACCATGGAGAATTTGAAGGTTACAGACTCGTCAATGAACTTTACACCCTCGTTTTTAACTGATGATGTCAGTGTAAACGGTGTGTCGGGGTATACATACTTCGTATCAATCGTGAGCGCGTCCTCCTCAAGTGTTACAGGCTTTGAATACGGCGTATGCTTAAGCACAACCATACTTGTATCAGCTTCGTCAAGACCTGTTATACCGTCCGTTTCTTTATACGGAGTTTTATTGGCAGCCACATAC
>CAMCPC010000205.1 GCA_945876665.1 uncultured Oscillospiraceae bacterium | reverse complement strand
GCGTCAAAGCCGCTTACTCCCAGCCAGTTGTCGATGCCAAGTCCCGCGACCTTGTCATTGCAGCTTGCATCAGTAATTTTATTGCCTGTGACATAGAATTTATAGTTTTCGTAATTCGAGCCGCTGCTTTTGGAGAAATAATGATAGCCGCCTTTTGTTGAGTTGCCTGCCTTAAGGTAGTTGCCCACATAATTAATTCTGCCGAGCGTACCGTAGCCTGTCTGATAGCCCCAGTCATAGATTACGTTGTTTACAAAATCCATTGCGTTTGTCCCTACAACCTTGCCGCGGAAGTTACGCGAAATATTGTGCGCAATCATATTGTGATGCCAGGAGTTCTGACCTTTGCCGAACATTACGCCGAAACCGTGCGCGCCCTTTGCGTGGGTCGAAATACAGTTTGACGGGCCTATAATCGAATACTGCACCGTCTGATTCGTGTTGTTTGAGTACAAACCCCACTGTTCGTCATTCGCCCAGCCGATTGAGCAGTGGTCAATGATGGAGTTTGAGCCGGCGCTGCCGCCCCATGCGTCATATTCGCCGCTACCGCGCTCACCCGGACGCGAGCTGACAAAACGGATAATCTGATTATCGCCGCCCTGACCGAGCTTGTAGCCGGATAAGGTTATTCCCGCACCGCCCGGTGCAGTCTGACCGAGAATTGTGATATTGCTCTTTACGACTACGTCTGATTTAAGCGTGATTGTTCCGCCCACGTCAAACACAACAACTCTGTTGGAGCCTGAAACCGCGTCACGGAAGGAGCCTGTGCCGCTGTCATTCAGGTTAGTGACATGTACAATCTTGCCGCCTCTGCCGCCTGTGGCATATTTGCCTGCGCCCTCCGCACCGGGAAATGCTGCAACCGCGCTGTCTGCACATACCGTCGGAACAGATGGCGCAAGCATTGCCGCCGCGCAGATGAACGGTATAAGCTTTTTTCTTATGATAGGTAATCTGAATTTTTTCATAATTTTAATCCCCTTATAATTTATATCGTTATTATATATTTTTTTAAAAAAACAAACAAGCAGTTCAAAGGAATATGGCTAATTTTCGGTAAAGAACGGCAAAATGGTGCGGATATTTATGACAAAACTTTTGTACAAAAGAATTGGTTTGATTATTGACAAGCGGCGGCATTTGTACTATAATGTTTATAATAAAACGTAAAAGCGATGACGAAGACAGTATGCCCTATTGAAAGCGCAAAGCGAGCTGCGGACGGTGAGAGCGCAGCGGTGAGTAAATCCGGCTGAATATCACTTCCGAGTTGCGCACCGAACAGACACGTCAAAACGGATATAAGTAGGCTGCGCCGGTTTTCCTCCGTAAAAGGGAACGCATATGTTAGTATGACGAGTGGTATAACGAAACATTGGCTTTCGTCTTGTTGACTGCGTTTGTATGCCTTGTGAAGAAACGGCATGACAAACAGCAAATCAAACAACGGCACTCGATGTGCCTTGTTTGGTTCATATGCAGGACGAAAGCTTTTTTAATTTATTGAAAGGAATGAATATACCAATGTACGAAAAGGTTTCACCAAATCTGAATTTCGTGGAGAGAGAAAAGAAGGTTGAGAAATTCTGGAATGACAACGGCATTTTCCAGAAAAGTATCGACGAGAGAAAGGACGGCGAGGTTTACACGTTCTATGACGGCCCCCCGACAGCCAACGGTAAGCCGCATATAGGTCACGTTTTAACGCGTGTTATAAAGGACATGATTCCGCGTTACCGCACAATGAAGGGCTACAAGGTGCTTCGTAAAGCCGGCTGGGACACTCACGGACTTCCCGTTGAGCTTGAGGTCGAAAAGAAGCTCGGTCTTGACGGCAAGGAGCAGATTGAGGAATACGGTCTTGAGCCGTTCATAAAGGAATGTAAGGAAAGTGTATGGAAGTACAAGGGTATGTGGGAGGACTTCTCCGGAACTGTCGGCTTCTGGGCGGACATGGACGACCCGTACGTAACATATGACAACAACTTTATAGAGTCCGAATGGTGGGCGCTGAAAAAAATATGGGAAAAGGGACTTCTTTACAAGGGTCACAAAATCGTACCGTATTGCCCGCGCTGCGGCACACCTCTTTCATCACACGAGGTTGCGCAGGGCTATAAGGACGTTAAGGAACGTTCTGCAACGGCGAAGTTTATCGTAAAGGGCGAGGAAAACACATACTTCCTTGCATGGACGACAACTCCGTGGACGCTTCCGTCAAACGTGGCGCTTTGCGTGAACCCCAACGAAACATACGTAAAAATTCAGGTGGGTGACGAAAAGTACATCTTAGCCGAGGCACTTGTTGACGCTAATATCGAGGGCGAATACACCGTTCTTGAAAAGTATGTCGGTACTGACCTTGAATACAAGGAATATGAGCCGCTGTTTAATTTCGTAACTCCTGACAAAAAGGCTTATTACGTAACCTGCGACACTTATGTAACACTTACGGACGGTACAGGTATCGTTCATATCGCGCCTGCATTTGGTGAGGACGACGCGAATGTCGGCAGAAAATACGATTTGCCGTTCGTACAGCTTGTTGACGGCAAGGGCGAAATGACAAAGGAAACGCCTTGGGCAGGCACATTTTGCAAGGACGTTGACAAGGAAATTCTTATAAATCTTGAAGAAAGAGGGCAGCTTTTCAATGCTCCTAAATTTGAGCATAGCTATCCGTTCTGCTGGAGATGTGACACACCGCTTATTTACTATGCGCGCGACACATGGTTTATAAAGATGACCGCTGTAAAGGACGACCTTATAAAGAATAACAACACAATCAACTGGATTCCGAAAACTATCGGTGAGGGACGTTTTGGAGCATGGCTTGAAAATGTTCAGGACTGGGGTATCAGCCGTAACCGTTACTGGGGTACTCCGCTTAATATATGGGAGTGTGAGTGCGGTCACAGACACGCAATCGGCTCAATAGAAGAACTGAAATCGATGTCCGACAACTGTCCCGACGATATAGAGCTGCACAGACCGTTTATTGACGCTGTAACAATCAAGTGTCCCGAGTGTGGCAAGGAAATGCACAGAGTCAGCGAGGTTATCGACTGTTGGTTTGACAGCGGTGCAATGCCGTTTGCACAGTGGCATTATCCGTTTGAAAACAAAGATATATTTGAAGAAAACTTCCCTGCTGATTTCATCAGCGAGGCGGTTGACCAGACAAGAGGCTGGTTCTATTCACTGCTTGCAGAATCGACGCTTATTTTTAATAAAGCGCCGTATAAGAACGTAATCGTACTTGGACACGTTCAGGACGAGAACGGTCAGAAAATGTCAAAGTCAAAGGGTAACGCTGTTGACCCGTT
>CAMCPC010000204.1 GCA_945876665.1 uncultured Oscillospiraceae bacterium | reverse complement strand
CCTTACCGTCAAGACCTTCGCCGCCGCCCCAGTTTGCGTGACCTATCCAGAATTTTGCGTCTGCCGTATAGAGCTCCTTCCATGAAGCACCGGTCTGAATTCTTGCCGCCCTTTCTACGTTTATGTATTTTGAAGTATAGTCAGGCTTGTACTGAACCGTGATATATGTCCAGTCGTCAAATTTTCCGTTTGCCGCCGCCTGTTCGGGACGTTCCTGCGCATCACTGAAATAACGTTCTGCAGTCACCTTATCCTTTGATTTTGACATGAGAATACCCAGATATTTTTCCGATTTGTATACCTGCGTGTCATTTACTATAGTCGTCATAAATGGCCAGCCGTCTTTACCGCCGTCAGCTTGCTTAAACCAGAAGCTTATCGCCGCGCCTGATGCTCCGTCAAGCAGTCCGTCGGGCAGTTCAAGGTAATTTTCCACGCCGTATTTGATACTGAGCGCGTTTGAGATTATACCTTTTTCATAAGCCAACTCACCCTTTTCCTTTACCTTTCCGCCAAAGGCGTTAAATAAGCCTGTGCCTGTTCCCTGCTCGTCAAAGGTTATATGCATGGCAAGTCCATCATTAATATCATCCTTACAGTCTCCGTATAGCTTTATTTCCGCAATGTTGCAGCAGTATTCCTGCGGTTTTGTGTCGTTCGGATTGTATGTATGCGTTCCTGTCGGTACTGCATAGCGTATGTATCGGTATTCGCCCGACTTCGTTTCGACAGTTGTTATTGTGTTTTCAATAGGTATGTCGGATATTCTGTGCAAAACAGTCCAGTCCTCACCGTCAGACGAACCATAGAAGCAGCCGTCCTTCATGCGGTAGGCAAAGCCTGCGCGCGGCGCATAGCCAACAGCCTCAATATTATATTTTCTTCCTAAATCAACTGTAACATAGCCCTTTTCAACTCCGTCAAAATATGTTGACAGGTCATTGTCAACCGTCTTTTCGTAGGTGTTGACATCACTGTTTTTCCACGCTTCACTTCCCAAAAGCATACCCTTTGTAAGCGGAATTTCGTTATATTTTGCGACTTCTATATCCTTTGACGCTGTAATACCATATTCACTGACATGGGCGGTAATCGTTACGCTGCCGAGCGAGTTTGCCGTAAGAACGCCATTTTCATCTATTGACGCAATATCTTTGTCGGACACGCTCCACTGCGGCAACACAGTTTCACCGTTCACGTTAAGAATGTATTTTGCATTGCTTCCGATCTTTACCTTGTCCGCTCCTTCAAATTCCGTGCTTGCGTAGGCATTCACAAGATTATTGTATTCCTCGCCCGTTATAGGGATTACTGTTCCGTGACGGTATTTCATATCAAAGTTGAAATCATCGGTAGAGATAAAGTGTCCGTCCGTAATATTTTCAGTAACAAACGGCTTGTATCCACCCGATTTTGAGTAATAGTCAAGCAGCATGCACCATTTGTTTTCACCGTTAAGTTTGTAAACGGTAGGGCCCTCATAGCCTGTTACTTCATTTCCCTTTTCGCCGTTTAAAGTATAGCTGTCAACATTTGTGAAATTACCATCAAGAGAAGTGCACGCCATCATTGTAACAGACGATTTGCTCTCATTCTTTGTGAATCTGTAATACGCGTCGTTATAGTGAATGAAGGTAGTATCTATGTTGCTGATATTTCCATCATCAATATAAACCTCGGGTGCTGTAAAATGCTCAAAATCCTTTGTATAACAACGGTAAATGCGCTGTGTTGAATAGTCGTCGTCACTTACCTTTGATGCCCAGAACACCATATACTGTCCCTTTTCTTCGTCATAAACGCTTTCGGGCGCCCACGTGCAGCCTGCATTGTCGGGCGCAACCTGCGCCATACGCTGATTAGACCAATGCACAAGGTCGCTTGATTCCCATATCATAATTGATTTTGAGCCTGCTATCTGACATGTCCCCCAGCGGTTTTTATCATAAGCACGGTTAAATATGCTTAAATCCGTTGCGATAAGGAAGAATTTATCACCCTCGGGCGAGCGTACAATATGCGGGTCGCGCACTCCTCTTTCGCCCATCGTGCTTGTCAGTATCGGTTTCTTGTTATTTAGCGTTTTCCACGACTGTCCGTCCTTTGATACGGAGATATTAATTTGTTCTTCATCACTTGTTTTTTCCGTACCGACGAAGTGTACAAATAAATATCCTTCCATATCTTCTGTCTTCACATTCGGCATAGCAATCACCTTGCAATTGTATTCTTTTGAATATTTTTCTCCGTTCTTTGAAATTTCGGCAGTTATTTTAACGTCAGCATCATTCTCACCACGCGTTACCGCTCCGTCATTGTTTACATATGAATTGTCGGTTGTCCATATAATTTCCGCGCCCTTATATTCAGACGGCATATATTGATTTGTATAGATTTCGCTGTCCGGCGCTAAATCCTCCGCCAATGCTTCAAGCTCAGATTTCGGCTCAATTATAAATGTTGTTATTGAGTTTGGCTTAAGTGATGCACTAAGTTGTCTGCCCGAAATATCAACAGAACCAAGCTCCGCCCAATTTTCACCGTCAATCATATCTCCGCTTGTGCGTACTGCCCTTGCGCTTTTGCCCGACAACGGCATCTGCGCCAGATTGAATATGCAATCCTTATTTTCAGCGCTTGTATTAACCGCAACAATAACGGTTTTTCCGCTGTTTTTGTCATAAGCCGCCAATGAATTATCACCTGATGCAATAATCGTCATTCCGGGTTCTATATATCTTGTGAACTGTCCGAATGAATAGTATTTCTTTGTAAGAACTATATCCTTTGCATCATGGTCAGCCATTGCAACGCCCCATATGCCGCCCGTTTGTGAAATCTCAGTCTGTGCTTCGTTTTCTGTGCGGTAAGGAGTTGTATTATCCCTGTGGCAGTCCACAATATCCCACAGTACCCATGCAGACGGCATAAGACCGTTCATATCCTTGATTATCTGATTTGCAAGGCCAAGTCCGGCTGTCATATATCCGGCGTCCTCACCTGCCTTGTATGAACCGTCAACCTCGCTCATCCATAAATCCTTTCCCTTGCTCTGCGCAAGCGATCTAAGCTCGGCGCGCTTTGTGCCGCCGTATGTATGAGTGTCAATTCGTCCGAGATTATTCAGCGCCTCCTCCGACAGCTTATTTACGCTTGAAATTGTCGTATCAATGCTCGTTTCATCAAGTCCCGCCACAAGCACATCATTAAGATTGTGCTTGTTAAGTGCATAGCGGGTTGCATTTATCATTTTTGACTCGCTATATCCGCTGTTGAAGTGGCAGCCCTCCTGCTTATAGCTGTACTTACCCCAATAATTTGTATACGGCTCATTC
>CAMCPC010000203.1 GCA_945876665.1 uncultured Oscillospiraceae bacterium | reverse complement strand
TTTTCCAACCTCCTTTATTTAACGCGCGCCTTGAAGTATTGAGCAGCAACCATTGCAAGGACTGTGTCCTGCTCCTTTGTTCCACCCGAAACTCCTACGCCGCCGTATATTTTATCTCCACTCCTAAGCGGATATCCTCCGCCAAGAAGTAATATACCATTTCCGTTTGTCAGTCCGTCAAGCGCGCCGCCTCTCGCTTCCTCAAGCGCCTTGTGCGTCGGCATTTTCAGGGCAACGGCTGTATATGCCTTGTCCTGCGACGCCTGTATGCTTGCTATTAAGCTGTCGTCCATTGCGTGGAGAAGTACAAGATTTGCGCCGCCGTCACGGACGGACACAACAACCTTTACTCCGATAATCTCCGCTGCGATTTCCACAGCCTTGGCAATTTCCTTTGCCACGCTAAGCGTCATTTGCGGACTTATATTTTCAGTAACCGATTTTCTTGTTTCCACCTTTTCCTCCTTTTGGGGAGAAACAGGCTTTGCAGTATTAACCTGCTTTTTCGGCGCTGATTTTCCTGTGCCGAGGTTTTTTTTAACCTCGCCGACAAGCTCCTCGATAGTTTTCATCGCGCGCCCTCCTTACTTTCGGTCACTTATTTATTCATCTGTTCAAGAACCTTCTTTGTAACCTCTGCTACAAGACTTTCAATGTCCTTGTTGTTATTTGCAGCAGGAGTCGGGCAAACCTGTGAAGGAAGCGGCTGGAAACCATGATATGCTGCTGATGATTCTACGCCGTACTTTTCATTAGCCTCTGTCGGTGACATTGAGCATGTGTCATCACCTGCATAGCAGCCCGGACAAAGTTTTTCCATCGGGTGCTTACCGGGAACGCCAAACTGCTTTCTTAGCTCAACAAGCTTCTTAACTTCGCCGCAAGGAATTTCCTGTTCGCCGCCAAGCATTCTTGCGTAGAACAGAAGCTTTGCATAGAATTCTGTTGATTCCATTCTGAAGAATGCAGTGTTCAGATCACAGCCGAATGAAAGTGCGCCGTGGTTTGCAAGAAGAACTGCGTCATAGTCCTGAAGATACGGCTCAAGTGATTCGGGAATTTCCATTGTTGACGGTGTACCGTACTGAGCGATAGGAACAGCGCCAAGGAAGATAATAGCCTCAGGCATGATAAGCTTGTCCAGCGGAATACCTGCGATAGCGAATGATGTTGCAATCGGAGGATGAGCGTGAACAACCGCCTTTACGTCAGGTCTCTGCTCGTACACCTTAAGGTGCATCTTGAATTCTGAAGATGGCTTCCACGGGCCGTTAGCTTCCTTAAGATTACCCTTACCGTCAACCTTACAGATCATATCAGGAGTCATGAAACCCTTTGATACACCTGTCGGAGTTACGAAATATGTATCCTTATCTATCTGAACAGAAAAGTTACCGTCATTTGCAGCAACAAAACCGTCATTATAGATTTTCTTACCAACTTCGCAAAGCTCTTTTTTGATTTCATAATCAGATTTGAACATTTGTTTTCCCTCTTTTCTTTGTTTCTTTTGGTTTTATTTTGTTTTGTTTTTATTATACACCATAACAGTCACAATGTAAAGACTTTTTTCCGTGTTTTTATGCCATTTTTTAGTACGGCATACGAAAAAAAGTTTTTTAACTGTACATTATTATTTTAACACAAAACAAGTGGGTTTTGCAAGTGTTTTTACTAACATTTTGCACAAAATATTCTGTTATTTTTTCTACAAATTCAACTTTATACAAATCTCAACCCAAAATTTTGTGAAATGTAACCAAAATGTAATGTAATTGTATTATTTATGTAAACTTGACCTGTGATATGACCATATGGTATACTGTTTTTATTAAGGAAAATAAAGAGGTAAATTATGATTCCGG
The DNA here is from genome assembly GCA_945876665.1 of uncultured Oscillospiraceae bacterium. Lineage (GTDB taxonomy): Bacteria > Bacillota > Clostridia > UBA1381 > UBA1381 > Hominilimicola. The sequence continues at coordinate 1,478 of CAMCPC010000203.1, read as the reverse complement.
TTGAAGAAAACAAAGAATACACAGTCACAATAGAAGGTGTTTCCTCGGACGGAAACGGCATAGCGCACATAGACGGCTTTGCGGTTTTCATTCCGCAGACAGCAGAGGGCGATGTTGTAAAAATAAAAATTGAAGAAGTAAAAAGGCGCTTTGCGCTTGCCTCGCTTACGGAAATTATCACACCGTCGGACAAGCGTCAAAGGGCGGACTGTGAGAACTATGAAAAATGCGGCGGATGTCAGCTGCGTCATATTAAATATGAAGAACAGCTTAAAATAAAGAAGAATATCGTTGAAAATGCCATGCGCCGTCTTGGCGGCTTTGAGGGATTTACCGCCGAAGAAATTGTCGGCATGGAAAATCCGGAGCGTTACAGAAACAAAATGGTATTCCCTGTCGGGAATGTCGGCGGTGAAAATGTGTGCGGATTCTATGCGCCCAAAAGCCACGATATAATTCCGCTTTCAGACTGCGCCATTGGTGATGAAATAAATATCACTATAAATAATGCCGTCATTGATTATATGAACGAAAACGGTGTCAGCGCATATGACGAGAAAACACATACGGGCATTATCAGACGCGTATTTACGCGAAAATCCTTTTCCACGGGCGAAGTGATGGTGGTTATTTCAGCACACACGAAAATGCTTCCGCGCCGAGACAGACTGAGCACACAATGAAGAAATGTGGCTGGTAAGATCGTGAGCATAATTCTGAACATAAACACAATGCGCCGCGGCACTGTTATCACGGACGAAAATGTCACGTTATGGGGTGCGGACAGAATAAGTGACACCTTATGCGGAGTGAATTTTATGATTTCACCGCAGAGCTTTTTTCAGGTAAACCCAATCCAGACAGAAAAGCTTTACACAAGGGCGCTTGAATATGCTGATCTCGACAAAAGCATGAGCGTTATGGATATTTACTGCGGTATCGGCACGATTTCCCTGTGTGCCGCCAAACAGGCGAAAAAGGTAATCGGTGTGGAAATAGTGGAAAAGGCAATCGTTGACGCAAAGGAAAACGCGCAAAACAACGGCATAGATAACGCGGTATTTTACGCGGACAGCGCGGAAAATATTGTACCAAAGCTTATCACGCAGGGCGAAACACCAGATGTGGTTATACTTGACCCGCCGCGCAAGGGCAGCGACGAAGCCACGCTTACGGCAATTGTAAAAGCGCAGCCGAAACGTATTGTGTACGTATCCTGCAATAGCGCCACTCTTGCCCGTGACACACGTTTCCTTGCGGACAGCGGCTATAAAATCGTCCGTTCCTCTGCCTTTGACCTGTTCCCCCACACCGCTCACGTTGAGACGGTAGTATTGATGTCAAGGGTGGATGGGCAAAGTGCCGGCAATGCTTGATTTTATGCGATTTCTGGGGTTTTTATGAGAATGCAGAAGTCAGCTTGCAAATCAGTGAAAAATATAGAAATTCGCTTTTGATACTAAAAATGTGAAAGAGTT
>CAMCPC010000202.1 GCA_945876665.1 uncultured Oscillospiraceae bacterium | reverse complement strand
GCGCTTGAAGTCGAAACGCTGACAGCGCGATAAAATTGTCTGCGGAACCTTGTGTGCCTCGGTTGTGGCGAGTATGAATATAACGTGCTCGGGTGGCTCTTCAAGCGTTTTTAAAAGCGCGTTGAATGCTCCCGATGAAAGCATATGCACCTCGTCTATGATGTAAACAGTGTATTTTGCGTTTGTTGATACATAACGCACATCATCGCGTATTTCACGGATATTGTCAACGCCGTTGTTTGACGCCGCGTCAATTTCCTTTACGTCAAGTATACTTCCGTCAATTATGCCCTTGCACACGTCACACTCGTTGCAGGGACTTCCGTCCTGCGGATTAAGGCAGTTTACCGCGCGTGAAAACACCTTTGCGCACGTAGTTTTACCTGTTCCGCGCGTTCCGCAGAAAAGATATGCGTGGCCTATTTTGTCATTTAAAATCTGATTTTTCAGTGTTTGCGTTATATGACCTTGTCCTACAATATCCTCAAATACCATAGGACGCCATTTTCTGTATATAGCCTGATGTGCCATACTCCCATACCTTTCCATAAATTACATGTATATACCAAAAAACGCCGCACGGGCGTCATAATAATCAAAAGGCTCAGACCGAGTTTGCCGTAACACACCAAAAACACCGCTTATTGCTGCTTGGTTCCCCATCTGACAAGGTTCACGGGTTTTGGTCGCACGGGCTCGGTCATCATCGCCGATATTTCTGTATTAAAAATTAAACTTACCTAACTATTATAATACATTTTTAATAAAACTGCAATACCTAAATTAAAAATTTTTTCGGAATATATTAAAATATTCAATCATATAATGTTTGGTGGCTTGAAATGTAAATTATTATATCAGGAGGTTTAAAATATGGATAATGAAATCTTATATGAAAGCTTGAAAAAGGAGGAGGGCAATCTGATATTTCTTAATTATTACATTATACCCGAAAACATATCGGCTGATTACTGTGATTTGAAATGCTACGGCATTAAAATAGAAAAAACAATAATATATGAGGGCGGAGGAAAGACGGTTGAGAGCAGACAGATAAATAATGTGTTTTACCGTTACAGCGACGTGGAGGAATTTCTAAAAAGCATTGTGAAAAAGCGCGTTGAACCCTGTGATTTGCGTGAAACGGTGGAAAAATATATAGTAGAAAGTATTGACAGGGCAAAAAAAAGCGCATAAAATAAGCGTAGTGCGAAAAATAATCGGCGCATCTCACCATTCTCAAATGCTCGAAGTATTCGTGTAGCTAACGCACACCTATACGACATCGCATTTTCGAACGGCAATCTGCTTGTTTCTTTTCCGCACTAAGAGATATACAACCAAAGAGGAACATGGATATTATGTATAAAATAAAAGAAACAATAGTAGTTGAGGGAGTATACGACAAAATAAAGCTGTCAAGATTTATTGATGCGGTTATAATAGTTACAAACGGATTTCGTGTATTTTCAGATGAAAGAATTTTAAAAAGCATAAAGAAAATGGCGGAGGAAACAGGCATAGTAATTCTTACCGATTCCGACAGCGCGGGATTTAAAATCAGAAATTACATAAAGCAGTCAATTCCCGAAAATCAGGTTAAGCATGCCTATGTGCCGGACGTGCGCGGCAAGGAAAAGCGCAAAAGAGAGCCAGGCAAGGAAGGACTGCTTGGCGTTGAGGGCATTAAGGACGATGTTATCCTTTCTGCCCTCAAAAATGCCGGCTGCACCATTGACGGAAATGCCAAGTCGCCGAAAACGGGACGAGCTATAACAAAGGCTGATTTGTATAAGGCAGGGTTGTCGGGCGGCTTGGGAAGCCATGAAAAACGCAATGCGCTTGCGGCTGCACTTGGTATTCCGATGAAAATATCTGCCAATATGCTCTTGGATATACTCAACAGGCTGCTTGATTATGACGAATTTTGTGAAATTATACAAAACATAAATGAAGAAATAGGATAAATTTGATAAAAAATATATTGACAAAACCCGAAAAATCATGTAAACTATTAGCTGTAAATTAAAAAGACTTTACAGGTGATGTAAATGGCAAAGGATTTGAACATTACAATTCTGCTTGACGTTTACGGACAGCTTCTGACGGAAAAGCAGCGTTTCGCGATTGATATGTACTATAATGAGGACTTATCCCTTGCGGAAATCGCAGAGGAAATAGACATAAGCCGTCAGGGCGTCAGAGAGTCGATAAAGCAGGGTGAAAAGCATTTGCTTGAATATGAGGAGCAGCTTGGCGTTGTCAGGCGTTTCCGCAGTATAAGCGCACAGCTTGAAAAATTAAATTCACTGCTTGACACGATTGATTTTGAGGGGAAAGACAAAATCGCGGAAATTTCAAAGGAAATAGCCGCTGAGATATAAAATTTGCGGAAAGGAGTCAAGGCTTATGGCATTTGAAAGTTTAGGCGATAAGCTGCAGGGCGTTTTTAAAAAGCTGCGCGGTAAGGGAAAGCTTAACGAGAAGGACATCAAGGACGCAATGCGTGAAATTAAGCTGGCTCTTTTGGAGGCAGATGTAAACTTTAAGGTAGTTAAGGAATTTGTAAATATAGTATCTGAAAAGGCGCTCGGACAGGAGATAATGGAGTCATTGACTCCCGCGCAGCAGCTTGTAAAGATAGTAAATGAAGAACTAACGCAGATGATTGGCGGAGATACGGCAAGACTTGAGTTTTCGCCGAAGCCGCCGACAGTAATAATGATGTGCGGCTTGCAGGGTGCAGGTAAGACAACCGCCACAGGCAAGCTTGCATTAAATCTTACAAAGCAGATGAATAAGCGTCCGCTTATGGTAGCCTGTGACGTGTACCGTCCGGCGGCTATAAAGCAGCTTGAGGTGCTTGGCAAGCAGGTACAGATTCCGGTATTCTCAATGGGTGCGGACGTAAACCCTGTGACTATCGCAAAGGAAGCGGTAGCGCACGCTGTAAAGCATGGAAACGATCCGGTTATCCTTGATACAGCCGGACGTCTTCATATAGATGAACAGCTGATGGACGAGCTTGCGAATATCAAAAAGGAAGTAAATCCTACGGAAATACTTCTTGTAGTTGACGCAATGACAGGTCAGGACGCTGTAAATGTGGCAAAGTCATTCAACGAACAGCTTGATATAACAGGCGTTATACTGTCAAAACTGGACGGTGATACGCGAGGCGGTGCGGCGCTGTCGGTAAAACAGGTGACAGGCAAGCCGATAAAGTATGCGTCAGTCGGTGAAAAGCTGAGCGACCTTGAGCAGTTCCATCCGGACAGAATGGCGTCGCGTATTCTCGGTATGGGTGATGTACTTACTCTTATTGATAAGGCGCAGGAACCTATTGACGAGAAGAAA
>CAMCPC010000201.1 GCA_945876665.1 uncultured Oscillospiraceae bacterium | reverse complement strand
GAAAAGATAAACAAGCTTGGCATAGGCCCGCAGGGCATGGGCGGCACAACAACCGCTCTTGCTGTAAATGTGGAAACATATCCTACCCACATCGCAGGCTTGCCTGTGGCGGTTAACGTGAACTGTCATGCCACAAGACACACTGTAGAAATAATTTAAGTCATAAAGAAAACAACAGACAAAACCACAAGGGTTTTGTCTGTTGTCTTAAGAGGCTGATTTCAGCCTCTTTTATTTAATTTTTATATTATACAGCATCATACAATCTAAGTATTGTTGCAATGGACTGCTCGTTTGTATAGTTATCCTCAGGCGCGAATTTGTCATCACCCACGCCTGTCATTATCTGCGCGTTGTTCATCTGATAAACAGCCTCCTTCGCCCAATCACCAATATTTTCATCATCGGCATAGGCATAACCCGACAGCTTGTAATCCTCATAGAAATTGTCATATTTCATATATTTTGCCGTCTTATAAAGAAGCATTGCCGCCTCCTCACGGGTTATTGAATTTTTCGGTCTGAAGCTTCCGTCATCATAGCCGCTTATAATTCCGACACTTCCCAGACACAACACATTCTTGTTTTGCGTGTCAGTAAACTGCGTTGTTTCTTCCGCCGGCATAATGTCCTTTAATTCAAGCATACTTGCAAGTACATCACAGAACATTTCACGCGTCATGTTGTCTGTGTAAACGAGCTTATCCTTAAACTGATAAGGAGCAGCATCAATTTCATATGCGCGCTTTACTTCCTTTTCTGCCCACGCGGACGGCTTTGAGTTGTTAAAGGTTATCTCCGTAAGCGGCAGACGGTGATTATAGCTTTCCCATGTCTGTCCGTCTGATGACTTAAAGCGGTTTCCATCTGCGTCCTCTATATAATAATATCCGTCATAGAACAGACCAAGTCTTGCCAATTTATCAAATTTGTATCTGTCCACTATATTATAGTTTTCATCAAGGAAATAAATTGTCTTTACTCTGTCCCAATAACTTGCGCAGTAATACGGGCTTCCGTCCCACGCCATCCAGCGGAGCATATAGCCTGTATCCGATTTCACAAGCTCATAGCAGTCATAATTGCCGTGAATTATATCCTTTACCTCCTGCGGAAGGGAATCCTTAACCTCACTTGCAATAACACCGGTTGTCATAGGTCCTTTAGCCGCGCGCGGCTCATTTATATAATCCTCATACGTCTTGCCCATATGGCTTTCATTACAGATTCTGAATGAGTTTCTGATACCTCCCACATAGTTTATCGGAAGCACAAAATTTACTGAAAATTCCTTCTCACTCTTTGCCGGAATAAGCACGCTCGCCATAGTATCCTTTTTGGCTTCCCAGTTCTCACCCTTTAAAAATCCGCTGTGCCTGCCGTCCTCATCCTCGACAAAGACAGCCACATTTGAAACTGTTTCCACCATATATTCAAAATATTTATCAGTGTCCGTTATATTCTTAACCTTAAGGTTATAGCTTTCCGTAACACCGTAATTGCCCATACTGCACGCATATCCCTGATTGCTGCGTTTTTCCGACAGCTGATAATTTGGCACATATTCCTCTTCTGTGTACCATGTTACATCACCCTCGTAATATGTGGTATCACTGTGGAACGGGTCCCATGTCCATATGTTATTCTTTTTATTCTTCTTTACCTTTGAGCCGTAATATGTAAGCTTTGAATCATCAGTATAACGCATCGTGAGCAGGTCGGATTCAACCGATATGCTCTTTGACCATATATCGTCCTGCGGATTAAGATTACTGCACCATGCGTCTGTGACATTGCCCTCTTTCACGTACTGGTTGAATACCTTGTTTTCGATATAGTCGCCGTCCTTGTATGAATAGTCGATAGTATATTCCAGATTGACATTCACTTTAGGGAGCGTGTCGGCAATACCCTTCTGCGTACGGTCATACGCATACTTTCCAAATGCCGCATCAGGAGTAAAGCTGCTTCTGTCACCAATTTCCTCACCCGACTTAAATGCGGCAACGTTGAAATTCATCTTACCTGAATTTATTGCAATTTCGCCCATTATCTGAACAGGCTTTGCAAAAGCGACAGGTCTGTAGCCGTCCATATACTGACTAAGCCATATTGTTTCGCCCTTTTTTAGTTCAATAGTAACGCTCTCATATTCCTGTGCTTCATAAAGCCATGAGCCGTTAAGCTCCGTAAGATTTACGCCAAGGAATGACGCAAGACCATGCAGACAGCCTGCCTTGTTCATTTCCTTTGCCCATGTACCGTCGCTGTAAATATACGCTTCGTCCAAAGGTGTTTCAAAGAAAGCCTTATTTATTGTTATTTCGCTATCCTCAACGGCGGTAAGCTCAATGTCAAGCTCAATATTATATCCCATGCCGTAGCCGTCATTCGTATCTGTAGCGTTTATATGACAGATAAGAAAGTCGTACAGGTCAGGACCAAGATTTTCGTTGTTCATTATGTATGACGGCGGATTTTCATCGCTGTTCATAAGGTCGCGGTTTCTTATTCTCTCCGGATTATTGCAGTAAATCCACTTACCGCCGCCCTCAGGCGTAAAAGTAATATCCGCCGCGCTCGCGCTTATGCCTACAGCGCAAAGCATCATCAGAATTGCTAAAAATTTCTTCAATTTTAACTCCTCCTTTTATTCCTCCTCACCCTCATACGGGAACAGCTCGCCTGCGCGCATCATTTCTATCATGTCCCATACGGAGCATTTGCCCTCGTCGTCCTGAGTTGAAAACGGCACAAGCAAGTCATCCTCGCCCATTTCAAGCGTTTCCCATATTCTTTCAAGGTTCGGCTCAATTTCTCTTTTTTTGAGCTTATCCATTTTTGTGGCAATGACGATAAGGTTTTCATGATAATGTCTTATCCACTGAGCCATCTGTATATCGTCCTTTGTAGGCTTATGGCGGCTGTCCACAAGCAGAATTGTCTGCACAAGCGGCTCGCGGTTTGCAAGATAATCCTCCATCATCTTGCCCCACTTTTCCGTTTCCTGCTTGCTGCGCTGCGCATAGCCGTAGCCCGGCAGGTCAACAAGATAAATTGTATCGTCTATGTTGTAGAAATTTATCGTTGCCGTCTTTCCGGGTGTTCCCGAAACACGCGCAAGGGACTTTCTGTTTAAAAGCTTATTTATCATTGAGGACTTACCCACATTTGAGCGTCCCGCAAAAGCAAACTCCATCAGTCCGTTTGTCGGGTACTGGTTCGGGCGCACCGCCGAAACCGTAAGGCTTGCATTGTGTATATTCATATCATTTTCTCCTATCTAAGTGCATTTGATAAAACCGTGTCCATATTGCTTACAGGTATGAAGTTCAGTTTTTTACGTACTTCCTGCGGTACGT
>CAMCPC010000200.1 GCA_945876665.1 uncultured Oscillospiraceae bacterium | reverse complement strand
AAAAGCTCAGGATTCTTGTCCCTAATGACAACTATCCTATGTCATATTTCGATACCGAAAAATCCGCCTATGCAGGGGTATATGTGGATATAATCGAGAAAGTCGCAAAAAGCTCGGGAATTGAAATACAATACATTTCGGATGATTTATATAATTCACCTCTAAACTACATCAATGAGGGAAAAGCGGACGCTATTCTTACGGTATCCGGATCAACTCAGGGACTTGTTACCGCAACAGAGCCTTATACCTCCATTGCCTATCTTCCTATTGCAAAAAAGGAGACAAGCGTGTTTGAGGATACTGAGCTTCAGGTCGGTATTCTTTCCGATGATGAATGGATTGTCGCCTATCTGGAAGAAACCCATCCGCAGTGGCAGATTAAACAATACAACTCAATCAATTCGCTTCTGCACGCAATAGAGCATGACCATATCAAAATCGCACTGCTTTCGACTCCCGATATGCAGACAAAGACAAGCCTTATAGCACACCCGAAGCTGTCTATCATCAATGATTTCTCTATCACTGTTCCTGTCAGCCTTGGCGTGTCAAAACTTACCTGTCCGAAGCAGGTGGTAAATCTTCTTAATAAGATAATACAGAGCGTGTCTGTTCCCGAATCTGAATTTGAAAGCAGAGTCTATACACTTAGTCATATATATGTCCCGAACTTCCGCGACATGATATATGCAAATAAAATATGGCTTATCATAATTCTTATTGCTTTTATAACAATAGTTGTTGTTATAAAAATGAGAGAGGCTTACTTCAAAAAGCTTTCCCGCACAGATTCGCTTACTCATATATACAACAAGCAGTATTTTCATCAGGCGGCGGAAAAAATGCTTTCGAAAAATCCGACACAGCCTCATCTTCTTGTTTCTGTTGATGCAAGGAACTTTAAGCTGATAAATGACCGTTTCGGACGTGTGATCGGTGATCAGACGATTATTAGTATAGCGAAAAATATTAAGGCAATATTCAAGGATAACGCTTTATACGCGCGTTCCCACAGTGACATCTTCCTCATACTTGCGGAGGACACGCCCCAAAACCGAAGACTTATTGAAAGTCTTGAGGATTTGGACATACATATACATGATTCCTCAAAGTATCAGGTTCCTATAAAAATAGGTGTCTGCCCTATTTCGGGATATAATATGGAGATGACTATTTCAAGCTACATAGACAGGGCAAACATTGCAAAGAATAACACTCCGGGCAGAAACACTAATTGTCTGACATATTTCACCGAAAAAATGGAGCAGCAGCTTACAATCCAAAACAGAATTGAAGTAGAAATGGTACAGGCACTCCGCCGCGGTGATTTCGTTGTTTATTATCAGCCCAAGTATGAGCTTGCAACGGATAAGATTATAGGTGCGGAGGCGCTGGTACGCTGGAATCACAAGGACAAGGGGCTTATTCCCCCGGGAGTTTTTGTTCCGCTTTTTGAAAAGAACGGCTTCATTGTTGAACTCGATTTCTATGTATATGAAACCGTACTGAAAATGATAAGAAGCAGAATACGCGGAAAAGACCCGATTGTTCCTATTTCGATGAATGTTTCCAGATGCCATCTTGGTGACGAGCATTTCGTCGAAAGACTTGAAGCTCTTGTTGATAAGTACCAGATTCCAAAAAAATACATAGAAATGGAAATTACCGAAAGCATATTCAGCGCAGAGGACAGCAGCGCAATTTCGCTTATATATGAACTCAAGGAGCATGGCTTCACTATATCTATGGATGACTTCGGCAGCGGTTATTCTTCACTTAATTTGCTGCGTAAGGTGCCTATTGACACGCTGAAAATTGATAAAGTGTTCATTGACAATACCGATGATTCAAAGCGCAGCCAAGTTATCGTCGAAGAAATTATATCAATGGCGTCAAAAATTCAGGTCAAGACGATTTGCGAAGGCGTAGAAACACAAACTCAGCGAGACTTCCTCAAAAATGCAGGCTGTAACATGGTTCAGGGCTTCTTCTATTCGAAACCTTTACCATACGGTGACTTTGAAACACTGCTTAATTCGTCAAATTAAATATTGACATTACGGAATATATATGTTAAGATAATGTAAGTAAAGGGGCTGACATTCAGCCCCTGTTTTAGTAGAAGGGACGGATTTAAAATGGCAAAAATTCAGATGAAAACACCGCTTGTCGAGATGGACGGCGACGAAATGACAAGAATTATATGGAAGATGATTAAGGACATTCTTCTTACTCCTTACATAGACCTTAAAACGGAGTATTACGACCTTGGTCTTGAATACAGAAATGAAACAAATGACCAGGTAACTGTTGACAGTGCCAACGCTACAAAGAAATACGGCGTTGCCGTTAAGTGCGCCACAATCACACCTAACGCCGCAAGAATGACAGAGTATGACCTTAAGGAAATGTGGAAGTCACCAAACGGCACAATCCGCGCAATGCTTGACGGTACAGTATTCAGAACACCAATTCTTGTAAAGGGTATCACACCGTATATCCCCACATGGACAAAGCCTATCACAATTGCCCGTCACGCATACGGCGATATTTATAAGAACGTTGAAATGCAGGTTAAGGCAGGCAGCAAGGCTGAGCTTGTGACAACAGATGCAAACGGCAACGAAACACGCGAGCTTATCTATGATTTTGCAAACGAGGACGGTATCATTCAGGGTGTTCACAACAGAGATAAGTCAATCGCAAGCTTTGCAAGAGCATGCTTTAATTATGCACTTGACATGAAGAAGGATATATGGTTCGCTACAAAGGACACCATTTCAAAGAAGTACGACCACCGTTTCAAGGATATTTTCCAGGAAATATATGATAACGAGTATAAGGAAAAGTTTGAAGCAGCAGGTATTGAATATTTCTACACATTGATTGACGACGCTGTTGCAAGAGTTATCCGTTCAGAGGGCGGTTATATCTGGGCATGTAAGAACTATGACGGCGACGTTATGTCTGACATGGTTGCCACAGCCTACGGCTCACTTGCCATGATGACATCAGTTCTTGTATCACCTGACGGTGTTTATGAGTACGAAGCTGCTCACGGCACTGTTCAGCGTCACTACTACAAGCACCTCAAAGGTGAAAAGACCTCTACAAACTCCGTTGCAACGCTGTTCGCATGGACAGGCGCACTGCGCAAGAGAGGCGAGCTTGACGAGCTTCCCGAGCTTATGAAGTTTGCAGATAACCTTGAAAAGGCTACTATACAGACTATCGAAGAAGGCGTTATGACAGGCGACCTTGCGGCGCTTTCAACTCTTGAAAACAAGCAGAAGGTTGACACAGAGGAATTCCTTCTTGCAGTAAATGAAAGACTACAGAAATTAATGTAATTATACAATAAAACAGCG
>CAMCPC010000199.1 GCA_945876665.1 uncultured Oscillospiraceae bacterium | reverse complement strand
CGACATAATCGACTATGTATCGCAATATGTGCAGCTGAAAAAATCGGGACGTGATTACAGCGGACTTTGCCCGTTTCACCATGAAAAAACACCGTCATTTCATGTAAGCCGTGAAAAGCAGCTTTTCCACTGCTTTGGCTGCGGAGCAAGCGGAAACCTTGTTCAGTTTGTTATGCGAAGCGAAAATCTTGATTTTGTGGACGCGCTGAAGGTGTTAGCTGACAGGGCAGGCATTATAATTCCCGAGGACGACGGCAATTTCAGTGATGAAAATCACGAAAAGAAAAAAAGAATACTCGCAATGAACAAATATGCCGCAAGATTTTTCTATGATTGCCTTAAGGATAAAAGCACAGGCGAAAAGGGACAGCAATATTTTGTAAAGAGAAATATTCCGTGGAAAACGGTTACAGTGTACGGACTTGGTTATGCGCCCGACAGCAGGGATATGCTTTTAAAGCATCTTACATCAAAGGGATTTAAAACGGACGAGATTGTTGAAGCCGGACTTGCTGTGAGCCGTGAGGGGAAAATATACGATAAATTCCGCGACAGGGTGATGTTTCCGATTATAGATGTACGCGGCAACGTCATAGGCTTCGGCGGACGAATAATGCACGACAGCAAGGAGATAAACGGATACAAAATCCCGAAATACTTAAATTCTCCCGAAACACCTGTGTTTGACAAGGGAAAAAATCTGTTTTCGCTTAACCTTGCGAAAAACGCAAAATCCTCCGAGATTATTCTTTGCGAGGGATATATGGACGTAATATCAGTTTATCAAGCCGGTATAAAAAACATTGTGGCTACCCTCGGTACTGCGATTACGGAAAATCAGGCGAAGCTGATGTTAAGGTACGCCAATGAGATACTCATATGCTATGACAGCGATGAAGCGGGTACGAAAGCGGCGCTTAGGGCTATTGACGTAATATCCGATGCCGGAGGACGCTCAAGAGTGATACGGCTTAAAAATGCAAAAGACCCTGATGAGTACATAAACAAAAACGGAGTTGAAAAATTCAAGGAAGCAGTCAGAAATGCTGTGGCGGCAACTGAATTTAAAATTTCGCTTATCAAAAAGCAGTATGATATAACAAATACTGAAGGAAAGATACTTTTCATAGAAGATGTGGTAAAGGTATTTACAAAGCTAAAAGACGCCGTTGAGGTTGACGCATATATCACAAAGGTGGCGGAGGATACGGGTATAAGCAGAGATGCGATACTGAGTAAATACCGCGAAAAAGCATCAAAAAACACATACAGAAGAATTCCGACAAAAACCGAATACCAGAAGAAAACCGAGCAGAAACAGAGAGAAGCTGTGCGTGAGAAAAAGGTTACCGCAAGTCTTTTGGAGGCTGAAAAAAGGCTTATAGGACTTATTTCGCAGAGTAAGAAGCTTTACAAAATTGCATCGGCGCAGATAAAGGCGGAGGAATTTTCTACAGAGGTATACAGAAGGCTGGCGAGAATGATTTATGACAGCTATGAAAATGATACCTCGCCCGACGGAGCGATGATTTTAAATTCGTTCAGCGGCGAAGATGTGAGTGAGGCATCGGCAGTTTTTTACAATCTTGAAGTTTACAGCGGTGACGAGGAAACCGTCAGAGAGCTTTTATATACAATAAAATTAGAAAGGTTGGACATACGCATAAATGCTGAAACCAACGCTTCAGCACTTGCTGAATTATTCAGGGAACGTGAAAAGGTTCTTGAAGAAAAAAATACTTGGGAGGAATAACGATAATGCTTGATGAGAAGAAAAAAGCTATTAGAAAAGAGCTTGTGGAAAAGGGTAAGAAAAAAGGGGTTCTTGCCTATAAGGAAATAACCGAGGCTTTTGAAGAGGTGGAGATAACACCGGAAGAAATTGAACATCTTTATGATAAATTCGAAAAGGAAGGCATAGAGCTTGTTGAAGACCTTGATAAGGAGCTTGAGGAAATCGAGGTTACAAAGGAGGAGCTTGAGGATTTATCAGTTCCCGAGGGCATTAATATTGATGACCATGTTAAAATGTACCTTAAGGAGATTGGTAAGGTCAATCTGCTTACTGCGGAGGAGGAAATGTCGCTTGCCAAGAGAATGGCAGACGGTGAAACGGCAAAGACTCAGATGGAAGAAATGGGTGAGGATATCCCCGATGAAGCAAGAGAACAGATGGACTTTCTTATCGCAGACGGTGAAAAGGCGAAAAAGAGCCTTGCGGAAGCCAACCTTCGTCTTGTTGTAAGCATTGCAAAGCGTTACGTGGGACGAGGTATGCTTTTCCTTGACCTTATTCAGGAGGGTAATCTCGGTCTTATAAAGGCAGTTGATAAATTCGATTACACAAAGGGTTATAAATTTTCCACATATGCGACATGGTGGATAAGACAGGCTATAACCCGCGCTATCGCCGATCAGGCAAGAACAATCAGAATCCCCGTACACATGGTGGAAACCATTAACAAGCTTGTCAGAGTATCTCGTCAGCTTGTGCAGGAGCTTGGACGTGAGCCTACTCCGGAGGAGCTTGCAAAGGAGCTTAATATGCCCGTTGAAAAGGTGAGAGAAATTTCAAAGATTTCACAGGAGCCCGTATCTCTTGAAACACCTATCGGCGAGGAGGAGGACAGCCACCTTGGTGATTTCATTCCTGATGATGACGCGCCTGCGCCTTCAGAGGCGGCAAGCTTTGTGCTTTTAAAGGAGCAGCTTGGCGATGTGCTGAAAACGCTTACACCGCGTGAAGCAAAGGTATTAAGACTTCGTTTCGGTCTTGACGACGGACGCGCGAGAACTCTTGAGGAAGTGGGCAAGGAGTTTGAGGTCACAAGAGAAAGAATAAGACAGATTGAAGCAAAGGCGCTAAGAAAGCTCCGTCACCCAAGCAGAAGCAAGAAGCTAAAGGACTTTTTGGATTAATAATAAAAAAGCAATATCATTATCCGGTATTGCTTTTTTGCGAATAAACTGATTTTTCGGAGGAATAAGCATGAATTGGATAAAGGTGTCAATTTTTACCACATCGGAGGGCATAGAGCCGGTAAGCGGCAGATTGTATCAGCTTGGAATAAACGGTCTTGAAATTGAGGACGAACAGGATTTTAAGGATTTTCTTGAAAATAACAAGCAGTATTGGGATTATGTTGATGAAGATTTAGTGAAGAAAATGGAGGGTGAAACGCAGGTTAAAACGTACGTCAGCGACGATACCGCAGGACGTGAGCTTTTGCTTGCCATAAAGTCAACGCTTGCGCAGCTTAAGTCACTTGACGAAAATAACGAATTCGGCAGACTTGAAATAGAGGTTGACAATATGACGGAGGAGGACTGGGCGAACAACTGGCGTCAGTATTTCCACCCTATGGAAATTGGCGAAAAGCTGATGATAAAGCCTGAATGGGAGGAGCTTACAGAGCCTACGGACAGAATAG
>CAMCPC010000198.1 GCA_945876665.1 uncultured Oscillospiraceae bacterium | reverse complement strand
TCAGGCACACAACAACATGCCGCCGTACCTCGCCGTATATATTTGGAAGCGGACCGCGTGAGGTGTAAATATGTTGATGATTAGAAATGGAAAAATCATGCTGACCCGTGGTGACAGTGCCTATATCACAGTAACATTAAAGTCGCAGGAAGGCTCGGCATATACGATGCAGGCGGGCGACAAGCTGACGCTGACAGTACGCAAACAGGCAGTTGATACATCATCTGTACTGCTGCAATCTGTCAGTGATTCAAACACAATCAAGCTGGCGCCGGAGCAGACCGAGAAGTTAGCATCCGGCAGTTATAGCTATGACATTCAGCTGACAACGGTTGCCGGAGATGTCTTTACTGTTGCGGGCGCAACAAGCATTAACAGCAATCTGGCTAACTTTATTGTACTGCCGGAGGTAACGGTATGAGCAAAATCATTGGCGAGTTGAATGCTGCTGGGATTTGCGGCAGTATGAACACGGCGAATATGACCGGTACAATCGGAAACGGCATTGTAAAGTATGACAGCAGTACAGAATTGTATACTGGGGAATACAATGTGGTCCCGAGAGCTGCAGAAGAACAGAAATTGCCGTGTGCAGGCAAGAAGATGGAAAAGGATGTTACGGTACAGAAGGTACCGTATTATGAGACATCAAATGATACCGGCATCACGGTATACATAGCATCGGAGGTATAAAATGGCAGATGTAAAATATAAAAACAAGGTCGTGTACGATGGGGAGGTTTTGATTGACCTGACCGCCGATACAATCACAGCAGACAAGCTGGCATCCGGCATTACTGCGCACGACAAGTCCGGCGCACCTGTTACCGGCACGAGCACAAAGGACAGTGACACCAGCAACGACACGGCGGCTGTTGCCGAAATCTTAAAGGGGAAAACAGCGCACGCACGCGGTGTACAGCTGGTTGGCACGATGCCAAATAACGGCGCGGTCACGGGTACGATTTCAACCAAAGCTGGGTCGTACACTATCCCGCAGGGCTATCACGATGGCTCTGGTAAGGTGCAGATTGACAGCGCCGAACAGGCGAAAATCATTGCGGCGAACATCCGAGAGGGCATCAATATTCTGGGCGTAGAAGGCTCGATGTCGTCAAGTGAAGGCATGAAGCCGCAGGCGAAATCTGTAACGCCGACCGCAGCTGCACAGACCGTACTGCCGGACGAGGGTTATAACTGCTTGTCTCAGGTCACGGTAGCAGCAATCCCGTACAGCGAATCGGAAAACAGCGCGGGCGGTCTGACCGTGACGATTGGTTGATGGGGTGATAACGCATGGCAGATAAAAATGTAAATCAGGTTATTGTGAATGGCGAAACCATTCTCGACTTGACCAATGATACCGTAACCGCAAACGATTTGGCTGAAGGGGTTACGGCACACGATTCATCAGGTGCTTTGGTCAACGGAAACCTTTCTGAGATTGAAGCGTTTGAAAACAGTCCAACCATTACATTTAAGACAGAAGGCCCATTTGGCTTGTTTAGATGCTATCCTACTGTACGCAAAGATTATATTATACGAAAGACAAGTAAACCGATTGTTTTTTTAGACGCTGACGGTTTCGGTGACGCAATGGTGGCTGATGTAATTAAAGGTAAAACCTTTACGTCTAAAAACGGGTTGAAAGTTAGTGGAACATACGAACCTCCGAGCACAGAACCAACACTGCAAGCCAAATCGGTTACACCGACTGTGGCTGAACAGGTGGTTACACCTGATGCAAACTACGATGGTTTATCACAAGTTACCATCGCGGGTGACGCCAATCTGACCAGTGAGAACATCAAGTCCGGCGTAAGCATTTTTGGCATCACCGGCACGCTTGCGACAGCTGCATCGGACAACAATGCTGAAGCGTATGTGATTGACGCCACGAACCCAACTGTCAGTTTCAAGACGAGCGGCACGATTAAAGTGTACGGATACGGATATACGACCAGTTCAAGCAGCTGGGGCGGTAGCAGCACTACGGTTCATGCGTTTTGCGGCGACGGGTATTATAAATCGTCGAACTGGGGCAGTCCGTCAAAGACGTCCTGTACCTTCGACGTATCTGGCGGCAAGCTGACCGGTCTGCCGTCGCTGAATGGCGGCACGCTGATTGCGGTTGTAGGATTATAAAAAGTTTATGAGGAGCAAGGTGAGTAATGATGATTTATGCAATTACGTGCGCGTTTATCGTGCTGGATTTTGCAACAGGATTGATCAAGGCAGTAGCAACTGACAAATTCAAAAGTTCGATGATGCGGCAAGGACTTTTTCACAAGGTCGGAGAAATTTTGTGTGTTGCGCTTGGTATCCTGATTCAGTATGCGGAGGGCTATTTGGATTTAGGTATTAACCTTCCAGTTGCAGCCGCCATTTGCACGTATATCGTGCTGATGGAAATTGGCAGCGCGATTGAAAATATCGGCGCAATCAATCCGGATCTGGTACCGGCAAAGTTACGCAAAATTATTGGAGTAGGAGGGAATGACAAGTGAGTTACAACGTACATTTTCAGACAGACGCGTCCTACAAAAATGTCAAGTATGGACAGGGCACGGTATATAGTAGCGGATGTGGTCCTGCGAGCCTGTGCAATGCGCTGGACGCACTGGGTATTGCTAGTGTGACGGTCAAAGCTATGTGTGCTTACAGCGTGTCTGTGGGCGCACGAGTAACAGGGGGCACGGATGAAAGTGTGCTGCTGAAGCATGCGGCGAAAAAGTACGGATTTACATACCGCGCAACCAGTAAAAATTCGGAACTGCTGGCGCATTTGAAATCCGGCGGCGTGGCGATTTTACACGGCGGCAGCTCGCACAAGCTGTTCAGCAGCGGCGGGCACTTTGTCTGTGCGGTCAAAGCAGCAGGAGAGACAATTACCGTACTGGATTCTTACTGGTACGCTGGTAAATATACTTCCACTAAGCTGCGCAAGCAGAAAGCAAAGGTGCTGGCAAAGGGTGTCATTACTACGAGCCTGTACCAGTGCGGACTTGCGACAGCAGACCGCTCCCCCTCTTACTATTTGATTAGTAAAAAGACAGAGCAGAAGCCGCAGAAACCGGCAAGCAGCAATACAACAACCGACAAAAAGCAGGAGGATGACGACATGACCTACTATAAGAAATTTGAAAACATCCCGACATGGTACCAGACGGCCGTGAAGAAGGCGATTGACGCGGGCGCGCTGAATGGCACCGGCAACGGAGAACTGAACGTGTCCGAAGATTTGTGCCGCACGCTGACCGTGTTGGACAAGATGGGCACACTGGATAAGAAGTAAACCTATTTGCCGATTTCGGCAAAATGGGTAGGCGCAGAAAGACCTAGGGTGATTGCCCTAGGTCTTTTTTGATGCTCGCAATTTTATAATAAATGTGTTATAGTAACATTAAGGTTAGCAGTGCTTTTGAAAAAACAT
>CAMCPC010000197.1 GCA_945876665.1 uncultured Oscillospiraceae bacterium | reverse complement strand
ACGCTCTTCCGATCTGAAGCGGAAGAGTAAGCATGGGGTTGAGCAGCGCCGTTATAATTATAAGTATTTTCTGAAATGTAAAACGCTCCTGCGAGGTGATATAGGAGTCAAAAATATTGCACGGAAAGGAAAGCGCAAGATTAATTGTCATTATACCGAGTAATACTTTGAGCGAGGATATTTCCTGCGCGCTCATTGACTGCGAGAATATTACTCCTGCGTTTAAAGCGATAATGCCTCCTGCAATGAGCGACAGCACAGCTGCAGCGGAAAAAATCACAGCAAACATTCCGTTCAGGACGGCGATTGAATGTTTATCATTTTCCACCCTGTACTGAGAATAAAATCTTATATAAGAGCTTCCGAAGCCGAAGCTTAAAATTCCTAAATTTGCAATAGCGGAAATCGCAAGCTGCAAAAGCCCGTAATTGCTCTGACCAAGAAGCCGGAGCATGACGGGCGTGTAAACGATACTTATTAAGCTTTGAATAAAAATTGCCGTATACGACAGTATAAAGCCTGATTTCAGATAAGATGATTTCATTTTCTTCACCCGAAAATCCTTTGAATAAGTCTTGTTATATATATTCCTGCCACAAGGAGGAAAGGTTTGTTTTTCCGCAGAAGTCTGAAATACAGCTTGTGATGAAATGCGGAAATATCAATTTTATCAATAAAGCCCTCATGTTTTGTGAAGACGCATATTTCTTTTATATTTTTCAGTTTTTCGCCGAAGGAAACAGTGTTTTCCTTTTTCAGTTCGTTGCTTATTGTCGTTTTGATAAGGTATGAATAGTAATAGTTAAGCTGGTCGGCATATGGTGATGATGCAATCTCGGAATGTGAAAAAAAGCTGTAAAGCGACTTGAAACGCTCAAAGTACATATCATCATATACGGCTGTCATCTGATTTCTTGAATGTCTGTAATGGTAAAGCGACATATTCTTTATAAAGTACAGGCTGTCAGAACTGAATATGTACGGATAGACGCACGCGGCATCCTCGCCTGTTTTAATGGTATCATCAATAGCCATCTGATGCTTTATGAGCTTTTCACGCTTATAAAGCTTGTTCCATATTACGGGATAAACTCCGAACTTAAAAAATTCGCCGGCATAAATCATGTTCGGCAGTATTTTCTTCTCAATAGCCGCTGAATCGTAATATCCATCTTCCATATCAATGCGTGTAGAGCCTGATGAAAATGGAAGAGATTTGTTTTCGTGCACTACATCGCACATTACAAGATCACAGTCATACCTCTGCATATAGTGAACCATTTTTTCATACATATGAGGGTCAATCCAGTCGTCGCCGTCAACGTAGCCGGCGTACTTGCCGCTTGCCACCGATATACCTGCCTTACGTGCGCTTACAACGCCGCCGTTTTCCTTGTGAATTACTTTTATTCTGCTGTCGCGCAGAGCGAAGCTGTCGCATATTTCACTGCTTCCGTCGGTTGAACCGTCGTCAACTATTATAAGCTCAAAATCCGTAAACGTCTGCGCGAGAATGCTGTCAATACATTTTTCCAAAAAGGCGCAGACATTGTAAACAGGCACAATTATACTAAGTGTTGGGTTCATTAGTCCACGCTCCTTTACACAATAATCCATTATCAAGTATATCATGCTTTGGCCTTGCCGTCAATTATAAGTATTTACAAAAAATACTCTTTGTGATAATATGTAATTAAATTTTGAAGAACGGAGAAAATCATGGAAAAGGCTGTAAGCGTGATAGTGCCTGTGTTTAACGGGGAGAACACAATAAAAAGATGTATTGAAAGCATACAGAATCAGACGCTTTCCGATATTGAAATAATCGTTGTGGATGACGGCAGTGAGGATAACACGCTGTCTGTTTTGCGCGCTGTGACTGATGAAAGAGTTAAAATTATTTCGCAGTCCAATACGGGACAGGGCTTTGCGCGTAACCGCGCAATGGAAGAAGCTGAGGGGAAATATATAGCCTTTGTTGATTCGGATGATACAATAGAAAGCGGTATGCTTGAAGCAATGTATGAAAGAGCCGAAAAGGATAATTCGGATGTTGTGCAGTGCAATATCCTTGATATATACCCTGACGGACGCACAAAAATTCAGATTGTAACCGAAGATGAAACTGTAAAGATAACGGATAAGGGCGAATACTCTGACCTGTATTTCACACCCTGCCGTCACAGCTATGAGGTCTGCAACAAGCTGATAAGACGGAGCGTTATAGAAAGGGCGGGGCTTAAATTCCGTGACACAAAAAAGTATTTTTCAGAAGATTTGATGTTCAATCTTGAAATGATTAGCCACATAAAAACGATAAGCTTTATATCTGCACCGTACTATAATTATTATCAGAACGAAAACAGCCATTTGCGTCAGAATGAGGAGAAAAGACTTGTTTCGTTATGTGATTTGTTCAGAACATACATTTCGGATGCAGATGCGGTGATGAAAAGTGCCGCGTCATATACGGCGGCGATGATAATTATATACAATGCAGGCTTCTGCGTGGAAAATCACATGGAAACAGCAAAAAGCGTTCTTTCGGGCAAGGAGCTGAAAGGATATATCAGGGACGCTCTAAAACGGAACTGTAAACTGAAACACAGGATATTTCTTATGCTAATGTACATAATGCCTGTAAAAATAAAGCTTGCCGCTGCAAGAAAATACAGTGGGAGGTGGCGGATATGAGAATTTTACTTGACGGATATGCTGACAACAATTTTGGTGATGATTTAATGCTGACCCTTGCGGCAAAGGGACTAAGCAACCATGAGCTTTACACAGCATCGAACAAATTAAATATAGACAATGTGGAATACACACGCGCGAAAAACGGCTTTGATGTATATCTCAAGGTCACAGGCTCGGGATTTCTTATACATAACAATGTTGGTATGCTGTACCGTATGCGTGATATGCGCAGAGAAAGAAAATACGCGCCCAATAGGGCAGTTTTAAACTGCAATATAAGTAAATTTGTAAATAAAGTATCGGAAAAGCTGATACAGCGTCAGATAAAAGGCTATGATTTTGTAACAGTGCGTGACAGATTTTCATATGAGTATATAAGAAAAAATATACCCGAAGTGCATTGCGAGAAATATCCGGATATGGTATTTTCATTGCCTGACAGCATGATACCCGATATAAATAGTGAAAATGCCCTCGGAATAGCGGTACATAATAGCGCCGACTGCGCGGCTCTTGCGCGGATTTCAGACGGATATGTAAAGAAAACAGGCAGAAGGGTGATTCTTCTATGCTTTGACACAGGTCTTGAAAATGACCGGAAAGCGGCGGAAAATGTATATGAAGCCGCAACGTATAAGGATATGATTGAAATTGTCCGTTACACAAGTATTTCTGATATGCTTGGCAATATGAAACGGTGCGGTGTTATTCTTGGAATAAGACTTCATTCCATCATACTT
>CAMCPC010000196.1 GCA_945876665.1 uncultured Oscillospiraceae bacterium | reverse complement strand
AACGCAGACGGCGTGAACGTCTTAGAAAAAAACGTATACGTGCAGCTGTCATTCTGATTGCTCTTATTGGTGTAATAGCCATTTTATGTGTTGCAGTTTCAACCTGCAAAAAGCGTAATGAGCCTTCACAGCCTACAGATACTGTTCAGACAGAAACTACCGCAGCTCCGGAGGAGCTTGCAGTTCCAACAGTTGCTCCAACATCGGCTCTTACTTTTCCTGCTGCTTCCGAGAAGAACAACCTTATGGAAATCATCGATGAATCAGGTCAGGAAAAGCGTTGTTATCTGACATTTGATGACGGTCCTACGGAAAATATCACTCCTCAGATTCTTGACGTTTTAAGACGTTATAATGTAAAGGCAACCTTCTTTGAGGTAGGCTCTCTTATCAAGGCTAATCCGGATGTGGCAAGACGTGTCTACGAGGAAGGACACCTTATAGCAAACCATTCAAACGGTCATAACTATGAAAAATTATATGCGTCAACAGAATCATTTATTAACGAAATCAACGAATGTTACGAAATTATAAAATCCGTTACGGGAGAAGCAGAGCCGTTTAAGCTTATGCGATTCCCCGGCGGAAGCTACAAGTCAAGCGCGGACAGTTATTCACCTGTGAAGCAGGAATGTAAAACTGTTCTTAAGGAAAACGGATTTTATTATTGTGACTGGAACTCACTCACGGGTGACGCAGAGGGTAAAAAGAAAAATGCCTCTGAGCTTCTTGCATATCTCAAACAAAATCTTGACACAAGCGAAAGCACTGTTGTACTTATGCACGACGCAGCCGCAAAGCAAAATACCGCAGACGCTCTCGCCTCTGTAATTGAATATCTGATGAGCGAGGGTTATACCTTCCACAGACTTGATGAAATAGATTATACTGCCGGTGTTACATCCACAACCGGCGAAACAGCTTCTTCTGTTTCTTCAACAGGTGCACCTATATCATCATCAACGCCTTCGTCATCACCGTCATCAACAGCTTCAACTAAACCAACCTCATCACCGTCAGCCACTGCAGGCACTTCGGGAACAACCGCTCCGACTCAGCGTCCGACAGCTGTTCCTGCAAATCAGAACGGACCGATTATTATTAATTAAGCATACAAAAAAATGGTGTTCGCGCGAACACCATTTTTTATTGCAATTTACTATCAGCCAAATTTTTGCCTTTATATTTCAAATTCAACCGTTTCGCCCTTTTCAAGAGATTTCTTCACATCAATAATACGTTGATTTTCCGAGCCGCGGAATTTGAGTCTAAGATTTTTCTTTTCCTCCACAAAGGGACCGTCCACAAGCACATCAACAAGCTCCAATATATTGCGCGAGCTTTCCGCAAGCTCCTCGAAGCAAAAACCGCTGTAGCACCAAATTGTTTTTTGCGGAAATTTCTCTTTGACCGTTCTTATAACATTATATACTGTTTCCTTGTTTTCATTCTCAAAGGGTTCTCCGCCCAGAATACTGAAGCCCTCAATATATTCCTTATCCAGCGCCTCTAAAATTTCGTTCATAGTGCTTTTGCCGAACAGGTTGCCATAATTGAAATCCCATGTTTCACTGTTAAAACAGCTCTTACAGTGTCTTCTGCAGCCGCTTACAAAAAGCGACACACGCACGCCGGGACCGTTGGCTATATCCGTTTTTTTTATTGCTGCATAATTCATTAAATATCCCTCCCTTTAATTTCGGTCGTTAAAAGCGTCAGGACTTCACATATTCGTCCTGACGCTATTCCTCATATTACAGATGCAGTACCCTGCTCTTAATTTCCTTTGTCTTTCCTGTATTCCAGAAATTCTCTCCAAGGTATCCGCAGGTACGGCGTGTTACAGTCAGCTTGCCGTGGTCCTTATTATGACACTGCGGGCATTCCCATTCCATATCCTCATTGACGATAATTTCGCCGTCAAATCCGCACTCCTGACAGTAATCAGACTTTGTATTGAATTCACCGTACTGGATATTGTCATAAATGTACTTGACAAGTGTTTCGAGCGCAGGCAGATTATTCTGCATATTCGGAATTTCCACATACGAAATAGCGCCGCCCAGTGAAATATTCTGGAATTCACTTTCAATATCAAACTTATCAAAAGCACTGATTTTTTCTCTTACATCCACGTGATAGGAATTTGTATAATAACCCTTATCAGTAACGTTTTCTATAACACCGTACTTTTCACGGTCAATTTTTGCAAAGCGATAACAAAGTGTTTCGGCAGGTGTGCCGTAAAGCGCAAAACCTATTCCTGTTTCAGCCTTCCACTCATTTACCTTATCACGTAAATGGCACATTACCTTCATTGCAAATTCTTTGCCCTTGCCATCAGTCTGGCTCTCGCCCGTCATAAGATAAGTAAGCTCATAAAGACCTATATATCCAAGTGATATTGATGAATATCCGCCATGAAGATACTCGTCAATCTTTTCACCCTTCTTAAGGCGCGCGATAGCGCCGTACTGCCAATGGATAGGACTTACATCCGACACTGTGCCCTCCAACGCCTTATGACGGCACATAAGCGCTTCATAGCAGATTTCAAGTCTTTCATCGAACAGCTTCCAGAACTTTTCCTCATCACCCTTTGCGATAATTCCTATCTGTGGAAGATTGATACTTACAACGCCTTGGTTAAAACGACCTTCCCATTTGTATTCACCGTTTTCATCCTTCCACGGTGAAAGGAATGAGCGGCAGCCCATTGGTCCAAAAACGTTGCCTTCATAATTTTCACGCATTTTCTTTGCTGAAATATAGTCGGGATACATTCTCTTTGCGCTGCATTTAACCGCAAGCTTTGTCACATAGTCATACTTGCCGCCCTTTAGGCAGTTGTTTTCGTCAAGCACATATACAAGCTTCGGGAATGCAGGCGTTACATATACGCCCTGCTCATTCTTTATGCCCTCAAGTCTTTGGCGGAGTATTTCCTCAATTATTCTGACGTTTTCCTCAACGTATTCGTCATTTTCGTCTATGTACATAAACAGCGTCACAAAAGGCGACTGACCGTTTGTAGTCATAAGAGTGTTAATCTGATACTGAATTGTCTGAACACCCGATTTCAATTCATCATTGACGCGCATATCAACAATTTTTTCTATAGCATCATTATCAAGAGTACCCTCAAATTTTTCTCTTGCTTCCTTTTCAAACTTATCGCGGCTCTTTCTAAGGTACTTGCCGAGATGCGCCACATTTACAGACTGTCCGCCGTACTGGTTACTTGCAACAGCCGCAATAATCTGTGTCGTTACCGTGCAGGCAACCTGAAAGCTCTTCGGCGACTCAATCATTTTACCATTCATTACCGTGCCGTTATCAAGCATATCCTTGATATTAATAAGACAGCAGTTGAAAATAGGCTGAATGAAATAATCCGCATCATGGAAATGCAGTATTCCGTTGTCATGCGCCATAGAAATATGCTC